>JAILIJ010000326.1 GCA_024695315.1 Bacteroidaceae bacterium | reverse complement strand
TGAGGAACAATTATGGCCTTAAGCATATCTCCATCCTGTGTTACGGCACATTCCTTAACGATATTATCGTATTTTTCGAGTTTATACTCGATCTCACTTGGGTTTACATTTTTACCATTAGAGAGAACGATTATTTCCTTGGTACGGCCAGTTATGTAAAGACGTCCATTATCATCGAATCGTCCTATGTCACCCGTATGAATCCATCCTTCAGAATCAAGTACAGCAGCAGTCTCCTCTGGTCGGTTATAGTACCCCTTCATCACGTTAGGTCCCTTAGCGCAAATCTCACCTGTTTCGAGCAATTTAATATCAACCGTAGGAAGAGGTTTGCCAACAGATCCAGGAACTATATCATCTGGTCGTGTAAAAGAAATCATAGGGGCAGTCTCAGTCATACCGTATCCCTCAAGCACATCAAGTCCGAGCGTCTTTAGTCCTACAGAAATTTCTCTATCGAGAGGTGCGCCACCACAAACACAATAGTCGAGGTGTCCACCCATCTTATCACGTACAGACTTAAAAATCATACGTGAGAAAGAACGGTTGCCCACCTTCTGACATAGCCAGAATAGGAAACGTGTGACAAACATGGAGTCAATCTTCTTTTTCATAGCTCCAAAGAGAGTCTGCCATAGGCGAGGTACACCGATGATGATACCTATTTTACCCTCCTGTAGTGTAGACATGATGTCCGCAGCTGATAGAGACGGGGCAATGGCTACACCTCCACCACGAAGTATAGGTGCCATGACGGAACCGAGTAGCGGAAGAACATGATGGAGCGGAAGAAGGATAAGTGTTCTACGTTCAGTATTGAAGATAGGAACGTCATCAGACACCGAACATATGTTTGCAAACAGGTTACGGAAAGAGAGCATTACTCCCTTTGGGTTTCCTGTTGTTCCTGAAGTATAAATGATAAGAGATGTATCTTCATCCTCATATTCAATTGTCGCCTTATCGAGTGAAGCAACGTCCCTTTTCTCGTAATCGTCAATCACGAGAATTTTCACGTCTGTTCCAACCTCTTTGACCGCCTCCATAGCTGTGTCAATTTTCTGTCTTGACGTCCATATACAGTCTGGCTTACTGTCATTTATAATATATGCGATGTCATGAACTGTTGATGTAGCGTCAACAGGTACCGCAATACCTCTGTTAGCCCATATGGCAAAAAAAGCATATATCCATCCTTCTCTGTTTTCACTGAGAATGATTGTTTTCGCTTCTTTTCCCTTTGGACATACCTGTGCAAAGTCAGAGATATGCTGAAGCATCTCTGTATAGCTTATTTTGCTTGCACCAGCAATGATTGCTACCTTGTTGAAGTCTTTAATCATTGTCTACTTGATTTTTTCTAATTCTTTTAATTCTTTGCCCATGTTTAGTTTGAAGTACGCATTTCTGAGTCCGTCAAACCAAAGCGCCTTATTATCAGGTGCTGCCTTTTTTGCACATTCGTATGCAATTTTAGCATGGTTGTATAGTTCTTTCAGATTAGCTCTGAATTGTCGATATCCAGGGCTTGTGACAGAGAGAGTATTCTTTCTATATAGTTGTAATGCCTTATCGCTATATAAAGCACCAATAGAAGAGTAAGACTCTGCGTCATTTTCTTTTATTGAAACGGCCTTATTGAGTGAGGCAATAGCCTGATCTTGTAGACCGAGAATTTCCTCTTGTTTAGCCTTAACAAACCAATAGTCTCTGTTGTTAGGGAATTTAGTTACCATCGTGTCGGCCAACATGAGGCTTTCCTTTGGATTATTCTTTGAGTTGTAGTATTTTACCAGCGACATAAAGAAATATTCCTGTTCAGGATTAAGCATAAATCCTTCACGCAGTCTATGTACAGCCTGAGCTGTGTCATTTAGAGCGAAATAAGCCTTACATCCAAGTTCGAGAAGCTGGAAACGTGTTGTTGCATCCTTCATAGCCTCGTCGAGATATTTTACTACGCCCTCGTTATTATTAGATCCATAGGCTGAAAGTACAGCCAGGACAGCCATTTCCGTATTATCATTCTCCTCGGGCAGAATAAACTGTCCTTTCTTATCATAGAAGATAGGAGCCGTTTTTGTCATGCAATACATATTGACGAAACGGTACGCCTTATCATACTGTTTCTTTGTGTAAAAGAAATTAGTAGAAACCTTAAGATTTTTTCTAAAGGCATTTAGTATTTGAGCATTTTCAAATCTGTATTTGAATTTGCATTGACCATCGTAATCAGGAATCTGCTCTATTGAGTCACACCTAAGAGCCTGGTCATACATTTCATAGAGATAGTTGAAGTATTTAGCCGTATCAGGTTTATTGGCCAGATACATCTTTCTATTCTCTTGTAGCACGAGTTGTTGGTATGCTTTGACCTTATAGTCATAGAATGCAGGTTCAACTCTTGCCTGTTCGAATTTGTTAAAGGCATTATCTATTTCTGTTAATGCCTGGTTATATTTTTCGGCTTTCATGTAAGCCTTAACAGGTTTCATGACAGTCGATTTCTTGTAAACCTGCTGTTTTGTCGTTTCTGCAGGTTTTTCCTGTGCTAAAACAATCTGTGTAGCAAAAAATAAAATTATGCCAATTACCTTTTTCATCTTATTTTAATACAAGTTATAGAGTCCGCCGTATTTGCGGACCCCATAACTGAATATTATTGTTTTTTATCCTTTATAGTACTTCTTGTACTTATCTCTCAACTTAAGCTGGTTATTATTGTTGTAAAGGATATAGAGTGGTTCACCCCAGTAGTCTGGCTTATTAGGATATTTAGCCTCGAGTTCCTTGAAGAGATTAATAGCATGATCGCGGTCAGCCTTAGAAGCACTAGCCTGAGCCTTCATCCATGCACTCTTAGCAGGCATAGTGATAGCGCGGTCGTCATCTGGATATTTCTTGCAGACCTCATCGAAGAGCTTTTCTGCCTCGTCGAACTTCTTCTGGTCGAAGAAGATCTGTCCCTTCATCAAATAAGCGTTAACAGCATTATCATTATCAGGATATTTCTGTGTGAGAACATCAATAACCTTAATACACTCGTTCTTGTCGCCATTAGTGAAGAGTTCCTGCATATACATAAATCCGAACTGTGGTGCTGTCTCGCCCTTAGCGTTCTCGTATGCCTTCTTGAGATATCCCAAGAACTTAGCCTTATCCTTCTCGCGGTAATAGTTGATGAGTGAGCTGTAAGCTACAGACTCATATTCTGTACCGTAGAGTGTGCTGTAATACTCTTCGATCTTAGCAGGATCAGCATTTTCGATAGCAGCATATGACTGTGCACGGAAAGCCTTAGCATAGATTTTCCAGTTTCCGAGATTCTCGTTCTTAAATGTAGAGAAAAGGTGTGACTCATTGAAAGCGCGGTTTACGAGTGATGAATACTTGTATCCGAGTTTGAAGTCTTCCTGAGTTTCTCCGTTTGAGTAGTTCTGAGAAGCCTGCAGACACTGAAGCAAAGGATTAGATGCCAAATTACGATACTGCTCGTTGATCAAAGTCTTCTGAGCGTCCTTAGCCTTCTCGTCAAGCTGTGTGAGTGAGTCACACTTGATGGCATATTCAACGACCTTAGAAGCTGTAGCAACAAGCTGTGGCTTTACGCTCTCATCGAGCTTAGCTTGTTCCTCATATTTTTTGAAGTACTCAGAGTAGATGTCTGCAGCTACTTTCCAAGTCTCTGCGTCATTTACGAGGTACTGATTTGTAACAGCCTGATCGATGTATCCCTTAGCTTCGTCAAGGCGCTCGAAATTTGTTTCCTTACGTCCGTACTGTAGATTTGGGATAGCTGTAGTATGACAAGTCTTAGCTTTCTTAAGAATAGCTTTGGCCTCCTTCATAGCAGCTTTCTGTGCTTTTAGTGCTTCTTTGTCCTGGGCATTAGCATTAAGGCTAAGAAGAAACAAGCCCATAGATGCGAATAAAAAAATCTTCTTCATGTTAAGAATATATTTAATTAGTATTTGGGAATTAAGTCTTTGGTATGGTGATGGGGTGCTCATGATATGAGAGTCCCATCGCCATAACTTAACTTTTCTTCTCGTTAATTATTCATTTGTCTCGTTATTGGTGTCGTCTGTCTCGATTTCTGGTGTCATGATAGGATTTCCATCCTCGTCATATTCTACATCATCGAGTTCACTTGGATCCACATGTTCAACCACGCAGACGCTTGAAATTACATCGTTACGTTTCTTGATGTCGATGAGTTTAACACCCTGAGTGAGACGTCCGCTGAACTTGATATCTGTTACAGCAAGACGGATAGTGACACCGCTCTTGTTGATAATCATCACATCGTCATTGAGAGTAACCTTCTTGAATGCAACAAGCTTGCCTGTCTTCTCTGTGATGTTTATAGTCTTGACACCTCTACCGTTGCGGTTTGTGATGCGGTAAGAATCGATAGCTGAACGTTTGCCGACACCCTTTTCTGAGAGTACGAGGATTGTTGGCATGTTTGGATCTTCTTCCTTCTCTTCCTCAGTCTCTTCGTAATTCTCAGGCTTTGTAAGGCTTATCATACCGATAACCTGATCATCGTCGTCTTCATCCAAGCGCATAGCATGAACACCAGTTGCAGTTCTACCCATTGTTCTTACTGTTGACTCGTTGAAGCGGATAGCACGTCCATTGCGGTTAGCAATAAGTATTTCGTCCTTACCACTTGTAAGAAGTACATCTACCACCTCATCGTTCTCATTTAAGTTGATAGCAATAAGTCCATTTGAACGTGGCTTAGAGTAGTTCTCAAATGCTGTCTTCTTGATGACTGCCTGCTTAGTACAGAAGATGAGGTTATGGTTCTTGACGAACTCTTCATCGTTGAGGTTCTCAATACAGATGAATGCTGTTACCTTATCGTCTGAGTCGATATTGAGAAGGTTCTGGATAGCACGTCCCTTGAAAGTCTTATCTCCCTCTGGGATATCATAAACCTTCATCCAGAAACAACGTCCCTTCTGTGTGAAGAACATCATCGTGTTATGTGTCATAGCAGGGTAGATGTTCTCGATAAAGTCGGACTGTCGAGCGCTACTGCCCTTGCTTCCTACGCCTCCGCGCTTCTGGGTATTGAACTCAGAGAGTGAAGTACGTTTTATATATCCGAGGTGTGATACGGTAACCACAACAGACTCGTTAGGGTAGAAGTCTTCTGGGTTGAAGTTCTCTGATGCTGTATAGTCGATTTCTGTACGACGATTATCACCATATTTCTCCTTTACCTCAAGAAGTTCGTCCTTCATGACCTTCTTACAGAGTTCTGGGTCATCGAGAATCTGCTGTAAGTATTTGATACGTGCCAAGAGTTCATCATATTCGTTGTGAAGAGCTTCCTGCTGAAGTCCTGTGAGCTGACGAAGACGCATTTCTACTACGAACTTAGCCTGTACCTCATCAAATCCAAATCGTTCCATGAGTCGGCTTATAGCCTGACTTGGTTCCTTTGAAGAACGTATGATATGTACTACCTCGTCAATATTGTCGCTGGCTACGATAAGAGCCTCAAGAAGGTGTGCACGTTCCTCTGCCTTTCGCTTGTCGTATTTTGTACGACGGATAACTACCTCATGACGGTGCTGTACGAAGTACTTAACACAGTCAGCAAGTGTAAGGAGTTTTGGACGCTTATCAACAATGGCAATACAGTTGACAGAGAAGCTTGACTGAAGCTCTGTCATCTTATAAAGTTTGTTGAGGACAACGTTTGCATTTGCATCGCGTTTAATGTCAACAACGATACGCATACCTTCACGGTCAGACTCATCGTTAACGTTGCTAATACCCGTAATTCTCTTTTCGTTTACAAGGTCAGCAATTTTCTTTATGAGTTCAGACTTATTGACGTTGTAAGGAATTTCTGTTACGACGATTTTGTCATGTCCTCCATCTGTCTCGATTTCTGTCTTGCTTCGTACAACGATACGTCCTCGTCCTGTCTCGTAAGCATCTTTCACTCCGTCAACACCACAGATGATACCTCCTGTAGGGAAGTCTGGAGCCTTAACATATCTCATGAGTTCAAGACTTGTGAGTTCTGGATTGTCGATATATGCCACACATCCGTCGATGACCTCGCCAAGATTATGAGTAGGAACATTTGTGGCCATACCTACGGCGATACCTGTTGCTCCATTAACAAGGAAGTTTGGTATTCGAGTAGGTAACACAGTAGGTTCGAGCATTGAGTCATCGAAGTTAGGATCCATGTCAACAGTATCCTTTTCGATATCCTGTAACATAGCTTCTCCGAGCTTGCTAAGTCTTGCCTCTGTGTAACGCATGGCTGCTGCTCCATCTCCGTCGACGGATCCGAAGTTACCCTGACCATCTACGAGTGTGTAACGCATGGCCCAAGGCTGTGCAAGACGTACGAGTGCACCGTACACAGAAGAGTCACCATGAGGGTGGAGGTGTCCGAGCACGTCACCCACGATACGTGCGCACTTACGAGTAGGTTTGTCGGATGTTATTCCGCTTTCTCCCATACTGAAGAGAATACGTCTGTGTACCGGCTTAAATCCGTCTCTTACGTCAGGAAGAGCACGTGAAACAATAACTGACATTGAGTAGTCAATGTAGGACTGTTTCATGGTCTCATTGATGTCGACTTTAATAATTCTATCTAAATCGTCTGCCATTTTTTATATTGTTATATTTTTATTATCAAGTCTCTGTGAAAGGAATCTGAATGAGCAGGTTCATAATTCCTTTGTGAACACTTGTGAAACTTGTGCTACATAATTTTTATTTGAAGCAAAGTTATGACAAAAAAATCACAAATCACATTTTTTTTGTTAAAAAATCATTAAAAATGCCTTTTGGGGGCCTTTTTAGCGCTTTTTACGCCATTAAGGGTCTTATTCGACACCTGTCGATAGAGTATATCGAAATGCTATAAGGTGCGTTTATGGACCAAATATGGGCATCTTGTATTTTTTTAGAATCACAAATTACGTATCCATGAAAACTCAAAAATATATTGTTTAACTGAGTTTAGGACGTAGTTATGTGATGAAAAAATTAACTTTTTCTCGTTTTTATTCCAATCAAGTGTGGTTATACCGAATTTGACATAATTTACCTGTTAATTTCTTCGGCAACGGTTCGTTTTCCCTTCGTATCAGGTTCGTAAGAACATTACTTCTGAAATGCGTCACAAATATACAACATGAGGTTGGCAGAAATATGCTTTTCGATGCTTTTCGATACTTTTCCATACTTTTTGATGCTTTTCCATACTTTTTGATGTTTTTCGATACTTTTCGATATTTTTGTGCGGTTATTAGGTTGTCTCATTTTACGATAAGACGATTGTATGGCAATTCACAGTACAATTCTTAATTCTGTCTTTATTGCCATGTTTGCGTTTTTTATGACTGATATTTTACGATAAGTCCCTCGTATGGGTGTAAGTTTCTATTGTACAAATGGGACAAACGAACCTGAACGTTTTTTATTGGATAAATTGTTGGTAATTATTGTCCTTCCAAGCACCGAAAGTGCAATAAAGATGTTTGTGTGTAAAAACATTTTATCTCAACTTTTTTGTCTGAAATGTTTGTTTGAATGGAAATATGTTGTACCTTCGCACCCGATTAACGAAAACTCCAGTGCCTCTGACCCCAATAATAAGTTTAGAGACATTACTCATAACTAAATATAAAACGATTAACTATCAACTTTGATATGATTACAAATCAATCAAATAATAATGCAATAATTAGTGTTAAAATGGCTGAAATATTTGGTCGTTTCAATAATTGTGTTATTACTTACTATGTAACTATACTCCTAAAATATTCCGTGACGAAGTCCGTGATATAGTCAACTCAAGGCTATATCACGGACTTCGTCGTATGTGGGCTTGTTCTTAACCAGCCCCATCACATATAGCCTTGAACAAGTTTAACCCAAATAACAAACTAAATGAAGAAAAACCTTCTTTTAATGATAATGCTTTGCGCATTATCTTCTTTGTGTCATGCTCAAAAATATTTGAATTATGTCACATCAACTTTGTGCTCTAGTTGTGTAACGTCTCCAGATGTTTCTGTGGAAAAAGTATCTGATGGCGTTATAGTAACTTACAATTTTCATGGTGCTTTACTTACAAAAGATTCTCAATATTCTAATGCATACCATTGGAATATTGATGGCTTTGTTGAAAATTATGGCAAGGGTGAACCTGCTTATTTGAAGAAGATCGATAGGATTTATGTTCCTTCGGGAATGAATGCATCAGTTAGCTTAATAGATAGTTCTGTGAAATCTTTCGAATATGAACTGGCTCCTTCCAGACATATTTCTTCTGATAGTAATAATGGGGCAAATGGTAATGTCGAACCTATTTCTTCTTATTCTGGCTACATTCCAAATGTGTTTGGTGAGGTTTCTGGACTTGATTCGTATCGTGGTCATAATATACTTAATGTTGTTTTATATCCTATTAGATATGAAATGAGTTCAAAAACAGTACTTGCTTATACTTCGTTAAAGTATAAAGTGACATTTGTTTCTAATGGGACAAGAGGAAATGTATCTGATTCTAATGTTAAAAAACTAAACGATGATATATTCCTAAAAGATGTTTTGAATGTTCCTGCTGGTGTTGTTAATTCAACATCTTCTCTTATCCAGAATTATTTAATAATTACGACAGATAAATATCTTGACAATGTTAAAAGATTTGCCGATTGGAAACATAATTTTGGTTTTAGAACGTTCATAGAGTCTAAAGAAAAATGGACGAAGACAGAAATTAAGAATGTGGTGCTTAGACATTACAAAGAAAATGCCATTCAGTATTTACTTATTGTCGGCAATTATAATGATGTACCAGGTGCGGCACCACGTACGACTTATATAGAAAAATACTACGATTATAAAGAAATGACTCATAAAGAAGAGTCTTGCTCAAGTATAAATGATTATACTTATTGCTGTGTTGATGGTGACGACGAAAAAGCAGACATTTATCGAGGAAGAATTTCTATTGATAATAATAATGAGTTAACAACGGTTTTTGACAAAATAATCAATTATGAAAAGAATCCAGTAGAGGATTCTGAATTCTACAAACGAGCATTGCATTGCGCTTACTTTCAGGATGATTTGAAAAAGAATGAATATGGATGGACTGTTTATACAGAAGACGGTGATGGACAAGAAGATAGGACGTTTGTAACGAGTTCGGAAGAAATTATTGGAGGTTTGTCTAACCAAAATTTCTCTTTTATACGTGCGTATGCTAAAGGCTCAGGAAAGAAATCACCAGTTAAATTTTGTGATGGAACAGATTTGCCAGATTATTTGAAAGCGCATAGTTGGAATTCTGATGCATTTGATATTTGCGATGCTATTTCTAATGGTGTTGTGTATGCTTTGTATAGAGGGCATGGCATGACAACAGGATGGAACAGGCCACAATTGCACGTACATCTGAATCCTCTTTTAATTAAAAACGTGAATAAAACACCTGTAATATTCAGTATGTCTTGTTTGACGGGACATTATGCTACAGACAAGTGTTTAGCGGAGGATTTTATGAGTTTAAGGAATGGAGGTGGAGCAATTGGTGTGTTTGCTTCTTATGAAATATCATTCTCTTCTGCCAATGATTTGATGTCTAAGGAAATGATAACATCTATGTTTGTCAACACTTCAAATCCTGGTTATAGACTTGGTCAAATTCTTGATATTGGTTTGAATGCAGTTGAGGTACTTGATGATAAGTCATTAGTTGCATATACTAAGGAAACATATCATCTTTTTGGAGACCCTAGTTTGAGGGTTAATACTAAGTTCCCTGTAGTTTTGGTAATGTTACTGTTGTTAACGATAAAGGTAAAGTAACTGTTAGAATTGGAAATAGTGTAAAAGGACAAATAACCTTGATTGATGACGAAAATGGTGACCTGCAATCTGTAATAGGAAGTAATTGTACGTTTACTCTTAAGAATCCGAAATCTCATTCAGCAAAGATTTGTGTTTCTGGATATAATATGAAACCTCAGTTCTTTGATGTGGAATATGAGGCTAATGAACCTGTTTTGATTGTAAATCAAGAAAAAATTAACGAAGAAAACTTTTACAACAAGCTTACCGTTGGTTGTAAGATGGATGGTCAAAGGGGAACATTGACTGTGTATCGTAAAACTGGAACTTATCCGGAAAAGAAAGAGGCGAGAAATATAACTCAAGATAATGAGGCTTTTGTCTTTGACACGGAATTCTGGACAGCTGGAGATTATTTTGCCGAAATACAATACGATGGAAAGAAAGTTATTAAGAATTTTTCCATCAATCCTTCAGGTCCAATGGCAAAGGTTGAAGCAAAAGTTGATGATAATAAAAATATTGATGTAAAATTCAAATTCACGCATGGAGTTAGTGCTGGTGAATTGAGATTATATAAGTATTCTGATGTGAAATTTGGTATTTCTGGCGTGACACCAATAAATACTTATAAGGTTGATCATGGTTATAATGGCAAATATTCTATTTATACTGGAAGTTTGGATGCGGACAATTATACAATTGCTTTGTTTGAAAACAATAATTGTGTGGCTTCGGCTAATCTTT
>JAILIJ010000202.1 GCA_024695315.1 Bacteroidaceae bacterium | reverse complement strand
CCGTCCTTATTGATGAATGGTGTTACATCTACATTAAATGTGTTATAGCCATATTTCCATTCTCCTGCTTTCTTGCCGTTGACATACACTTCAGGCTCGGCCATAGCGCCGTCAAAGTTCAAGATTGCTCTTGTATAGCCTTTCTCGACAGTGAATGTTGTACGGTACCATCCGGCTCCAATCCAAGGTAGAGAACCAGAACGACCAGTCTTTTCAGAAGCTTCTTTCTCTCCGTTCTGTACAATTGCTACAACTTGCTTGTCGACTTCCTTATCGAAAGGTCCTGCAATTGCCCAATCGTGTGGTACGGTTACAGTTTGCCACTTGCGGTCATCGAAGCCGACTTGTGAAGGTGCAGTCGTTTCCATATTGTCTGCACGAGTAAATTTCCAGCCTTGATTAAGCAACATCTCTTTGCGCTGCGCATGGCTGTTAAGGCTAAAGGATGCTAAAACAGCAATTCCAATTGTCTTTAAGAATAAATGAGTCATTATGAATTAGTAGTTTGATTAGTCACAGATTAAATTCTCTATGGTATTAATTAATCAATTGTTTCACAACAAAGATAGCCCCATTTAATTTTTGGGCCAAACAAAACGTACATTTTTTTGCCTAATTGAAAAATATACGCTAATTTTGAAATCAAAAATCATAAATATGCATTATTTAGACAAATTCAAATACTGCCCCGCATGCGGTTCGGTACACTTCGACGAGAACGACTTCAAGTCAAAGCGTTGTGCTGACTGCGGCTTCACGTATTATTTCAATGCTTCGGCAGCTACAGTTGCTATTATAGAGAATGAGAAGGGAGAACTGCTGGTTTGCCGTCGCGGATGTGAGCCTGCAAAGGGTACACTTGACCTTATTGGTGGTTTTGTCGATCCGGGTGAGACTTCTGAAGGGGCAATAGCAAGGGAGATTTTGGAGGAAACGGGGATTGACATTAACAGTATGGACCTAAAAGGAAATGCCAAACTGACGTATCTCTTCTCTGGGCCTAATACATATAACTTTAGCAATTTCCTCGTGCATACTACAGATGCCTTTTTCCACATTCTCATTCCTTCGTCAACTAAGATTGAGGCTCACGACGATGTGGCCGAAGTGTTTTGGGTAAAACGAGACGAGGTGGTGTTTGAGGACTTCGGTCTAGATTCTGTCAGAGAGGGATTTCGCAAATGGTTGGGTAAATGACGAACACATTTATATTAATAGATTACTACATTTATACAAATAAAAAAGTACGGACGAAGCAATGCTCTCGTCCGTACTTTTTTATCATCCGAAATGCTTAAAGGAAACACATCCGGACTTTTCAACTGAACGTTTTTACTTATTGAAAAGGAAACCTGTCTTCATTCCACTATAAGTTCCTGCAAGATTAGATACTGTATTTAGCGCAGAATTAGTAGAAGACTTTCCAAGTGCACTTGCAAGTGTGATCAATTTGCTAGAATCAAAAGTCAAAGCAAGCTGATTTGATGAAAGAGTAACGTAAGCAGTGAGGTTGATAAGACCCAACTGATCTTTCATTGTTACTGTGTGGGCTGATGTATTATAAGTATATGTTCCTGCTATCGTCTTGCTACCAAGAGTAATAGTACATGTGTTGCTTGATGTGAAATTGATCTTCATAGAACCACTCTTAATGCCTACCTTCTGATAGTATGGAGCGAGCTTTGATGTGACGGCTTGAGCTGCTACAATACCTCCGGCCTGAGCAAGGAGATTTGAGCTTTCAAACTGTACTGTAGGCTCTGAATATGTCCATGTGCCGACTATTGAAGCTGTAGAAGCAGAAGAGTTTGTCAAAAGACCAATAACGCCACTAATAAGTGAACCATCTGAAATGGCAGAAAGGGCTGTGTTAGCTACTGATGCTGCATTGCTTGATGAGTTAGAAAGTAATGCAGAAGCTATTGCTGCGCCTGATGAGATGGCAGAACTTGTGGATGAGGAACTTCCTGTACCTGTTGTGGCACATCCACTCAAAAGCATACAACCAGCCAAAAGTACTGATGAGATTGAGAATAATGATTTTTTCATATTATTATGTTTTTCTAAAAAAAGCCGAACATGAGCATTCAAAGAATAGGCATTCAATTAATGTTCGCTGTTCGGCTTTATTATGATTGTTTCTTAAAAACTATTTGTCAAGAATTACTTGAGCAAATCATCGAGAGCTGACTTGAAGTCATCGCCTCCCTGTTCGCCTTCTTCCTTTGGAGCATCATTATGATGGTTGTTTGGACGAGCTGGACGCTCACGACGATCATGTCCGTTGTTGCCACGACGCTCACCGTTCTCTGGACGAGGACGACGCTCACGCTGTGGACGCTCTACGTAGTCAGCAGGCTTCTCGAGGAGTACACGATGTGAGAGCTTGAACTTACCAGTCTTAGGGTCTACTTCCATAAGCTTAACCTCGATTTCGTCACCTTCCTTGATGCCAGCCTCTTCAACAGTCTCAAGTCGCTTCCAGTCGATCTCTGAAATGTGGAGAAGACCGTCCTTACCAGGGAGGAATTCTACGAAGCATCCATAAGGCATGATTGAACGAACCTTACCTTTGTAAACTTCACCAACCTCTGGGATTGCAACGATAGCCTTGATCTTAGCAAGTGCTGCATCGATAGCATCTTTACCTGGAGCAGAAATCTGTACCTTACCAACTCCATCAATCTCTTCGATTGTGATTGTTGTCTTAGTATCCTCCTGCATCTGCTGAATAATCTTACCACCAGGACCGATGATAGCACCAATGAACTCCTTAGGAACAGTGATCTGCTCGATACGTGGTACGTGTGGCTTGAGCTCTGCACGTGGCTCAGAGATTGTCTTCATCATCTCACCCATGATGTGCTCACGACCAGCCTTTGCCTGCATGAGTGCCTTCTCAAGGATTTCATAAGAAAGACCGTCGCACTTAATATCCATCTGTGTTGCTGTAAGACCGTTCTTAGTACCTGTAGTCTTGAAGTCCATATCGCCGAGGTGGTCCTCATCGCCAAGGATATCTGAGAGTACTGCATACTTGTCCTCACCTGGGTTCTTGATAAGACCCATGGCAATACCTGCAACAGGGTTCTTGATTGGCACACCTGCATCCATAAGAGCGAGGGTACCAGCACAAGTTGTTGCCATTGATGATGATCCGTTAGACTCAAGGATATCAGAAACTACACGTACTGTATAAGGATAGTCCTCAGGAATCTGTCCCTTGATACCACGCCATGCAAGGTGTCCATGTCCAATCTCACGACGACCTACGCCACGCTGTGCCTTAGCCTCACCTGTTGAGAATGGAGGGAAGTTATAGTGAAGAAGGAAACGCTGGTTGTAGCGCTCGAGAGCACCGTCAACAAGCTTTTCATCCAAC
>JAILIJ010000172.1 GCA_024695315.1 Bacteroidaceae bacterium | reverse complement strand
ACATACTTACCGTCTTTCAAAAGTTTCTCTTTGTTAGCCCAAAAATCACTTGCTACATCAAACATTCCTGTCATAATTTGAATTCTCCTATTTAGCTTGCTTTTTATAATACGTGGCAATTCGGAAATTAAATCACGTATGTCCTTTGTATCAAAAACGCACTTATACCTTTATAATTAGCATAGTGCGTTTTATCCTTGCCGTAAACCTTTTTACAATACGATTATGTACCGAACCTGAATGCTATCCCAAGTTTGATACTTGTAAAGATTATTTCCAAGTTTCTTTACATTTCTGTAAGCATTAAACCTCACGAAATAGTTAAAGTAATCAAGGTTCAACACAATGTTGCGTAATTTCTATAAAAACGAACATGCAAATCTTGAAGACGTAGGTGGTAATTTTTATCGAAGAGAATTCTATGGTAAAAAGAATTCTCCAAATGATAGGCTAATACCACCTGTAGAGTTTTTAACAATCGTTTTAGATAAACTGGTAGAAGACGGACTTGGAACTGAAGTTATTCAGAAATCCTTGGCGAAATGGTTTGGAAATGATAACGGAAACGGATTAAATGAAATGGATTTTGGTATTATAAAGCGAGCAATAGAAGAAATAAAGGCTCACGGAACATCTGCGGGAACATGGGATAAGGAGCTCACTAAGTCTCTTAATCAAGAAAAGCTTGTTGCACCAAAGGACGGCAAGTATAACATGTGTTATTTTGACAAAGGCTTTGATACTAAAGAAAAAAAGCCTATAAAGTAGTTAACCATTTTCGATAAGCTATGTTTTCCGTGTTGACACTATAAGTAAACACGGAAAACTGCCTATTAGAATCATACTAATGGTATAGACTCTATTCTATTACCTTGTTGGTCGTAAACGGTAGATTTAGTTGGCTTGGGGTACCCGTCACAACCACTCTCAAGTGAGTCTATAACAACGTCTGATACTTTAAGTTCTTTTGCATAAGTAATGATGGCTTCTTTATCTTGTTTTAAGGATTCTGTTTCGGTGGCATTTGTGGACATTGGACAAATAGAGTATTTTCCACCCTGGGTTGCCCATTTTTTCATACCTTCGGTAAAACTGAAAACACGACCTTTTCCTTCCGGAGCGGCTGTATCAAACCTGTATAAAGCTTTTTCGGTTTCCGATACAATAATGCTATTTTTTAAACACAACACAGGGTATGAAAGGGTATTTGTTACAATTACATACTTATCGTCTAATTCAACATAAGTCTTTTGTTTTTTCTCGAACAAGCTTCTAATCATCCTTAAAATGTCCATAAATAATTCCTCCATTTATGCTTGCCATAAGTACAACCTCCATTTCTTATCGTTGTACTTATTAACATAGTGTGATTCAGGCTTGCCGTAAAATAAAGTCAACCGTTTTTACGGACATAGCCTTTTTTTATTTATTAAGAAAAAAGTGATTGACAATAATTAGTTGTTTATGATATTGTACAACACGTTCGCTAAACACAAGTTTTAGTGGATACAAATAAAATGGGCGTTTAGCTCAGCTGGTAGAGCAACAGACTCTTAATCTGTGGGTCCGGGGTTCGATCCCCCGATCGCTCATAAAGCACTTCTAGAAATAGAGGTGCTTTTTTTATGTCCTCATCTTTTTTATTCCTCCTTTATAATAAATTTTTCCAATTGAATCTCTATAATGTCTCCTGTGTAATTTTCTATATCAACTAGCCTTTAAGGGGAATTGATATAGAGTTGACAGGGAAGAAAGGAGAGCTGGATAAATAGAAAATATAGCTTTTGGGATAAGTTTTCGCAAAAAAGTAAAAAAAATTAAAAAAATAAATAAAACTATGTTGACATAAAATGATTGTTTATGTTATAGTCCTATACGTGCACGAGACAAGCGCCTCGCAAAGCACTAAACAAAATGGGCGTTTAGCTCAGCTGGTAGAGCAACAGACTCTTAATCTGTGGGTCCGGGGTTCGATCCCCCGATCGCTCAATGAGAACGAAGTGTTAGCGCTGATGTGGGCACACAAATCCATGCGAGAGTGGTGGAATTGGCAGACACACCAGACTTAGGATCTGGCGCTTCGGCATGAGGGTTCAAGTCCCTCTTCTCGCAAGTTATATTTTTTGCGGCAATAGCTCAGTAGTAGAGCGCCACCTTGCCAAGGTGGATGTCGAGGGTGCGATCCCCTTTTGCCGCTCTAGACCGAAATAAAATCGGTTTTTACATTCATTTTTTGCGGCAATAGCTCAGTAGTAGAGCGCCACCTTGCCAAGGTGGATGTCGAGGGTGCGATCCCCTTTTGCCGCTTGATACAGAGGCGGTTTGGATTTCGTATATCTAAATCGCTTTTTTTTTACTTCATTTTTTTATAAGGGGATGCCAGCCGTGACCGTAACTAAAGAATTCACAAAACTGGAAAAATCAGCCGCCAAATTGACGGTTACCATCGCAAAGAAAGATGTAGCAGCAAACTACAACGAAACAATCCAAAAATATGCTAAGAACACTCAGTTGCCTGGCTTCCGTAAGGGACATGTTCCTGTAAGCGTTTTGGAACGTAAATATGGAAACGACCTCAAAAATGAGATTGCAGCAGTTATTATCGATAAAGCTTTGAATGAATTGTTCAAGGATACAAAAGATGAATCTATTGAACGTCCTCTTCCTTATGCACAGCCTGTTCTCGAAGATATGCCTTTATTGGATACAAAAAAAGACTTTACATTTACAGTTACTTATGATGTATTCCCTAAGGTTGAAGTAAAGAACTTTGACGGAGTTGTTGTAAAGGAACCTCAGGTTGAAATTGGAGCAAAAGAACTTGAAGATGAGCTTAAGGCTGTTCAGGAACGCAATGCTGTAGTTTTAGACCGCAAAGATGACGATGCTGCAGAAAAAGGTAATATCGTTACAGTAACATATTTTGAACTTGATGATGCTGGAAAGGAAGTTGAAGGCTCAAAGAGAGAAGGTTATGTATTTACTCTTGGTGAAAACCAGAATATCTACAAGTTCGATGACGATGTTATCGGAATGAAGAAGAACGAAACAAAGCTTATCACAAAGTCTTATGCTGCTGATGATAAGAATGAAGAGCTTGCAGGAAAGACAAAGAAGTTTAGTCTTACTGTTACAGCTATTAAGATTCGCAATCTTCCAGCTTTGGACGATGACCTTGCACAGGATGTAAGTGATAAGTTCAAGACTCTTGATGATTTGAAGAATGATATCAAGAAGAATATGGAAACTGCAAAGACTAGAAAAGTTGATGAGATAAAGAATAATTCTCTCCTTCGTCAGCTTGTTGAAAAGAATCCATTTGAACTCCCTGAATCAATGGTAAAAGCAGAACTTGATGCTCGTTGGGGAATGATGGCAAAGCAGTTCCAGACAACTGTTGACCAGCTTGATAAGATGGTTGCAGCTTCTGGTCAGAAGAAAGAAGATATGCTTAAGCAGTGGACAGGCGATGCAGAAGAAATGCTCAAGAGCCGCATTATCGTAGATGCATTACTCCGTGAATACAATATTAAAGTTACTCCAGAAGAAGTTGAAGCTGAGTACACAAAGATTGCTGATGGAACAGGAATGTCTGTTGAAGAAGTTAAGAAGCATTATGAAGATCCAAGAGCAAAAGAATACTTAGTTGATGATACTAAGGAAAACAAGCTCTTTGCAAAACTTTACAGTGAAAAAGTAAAGTTGGAAAAGGGTGATAAGGTTGCTTTTGCTGACCTTTTCAAAGATGCTCAGTAATATAAAATAGATTTTATATTCTATTTTTAATTTTGGGATATTATTCAGATTTATCTGTTTAGTATCCCAATTTTTTTTTTGAAAAAAATGTTAAAAATAAAGAAAAGAGTATTGACAATATTGTTCGTGTCATGTATTATATAAACATAAATTAACGGTCGGTTAGCTCAGCTGGTACGAGCGTCTGGTTTACACCCAGA
>JAILIJ010000159.1 GCA_024695315.1 Bacteroidaceae bacterium | reverse complement strand
ACACCTTCTCCACGCACGAAACGCTCACGCCAATAGTTTTTAAACTCAACTCGGATTTCATTCAAGTTGTAAACAAGTCCTGGTTTAAAAGTATTAGAACCCTTCCAACGACCTTTCACATTCACACCAACAGTCCATCTGTTCCAGTTCTCTGAACGCACTGCATATTCCAAACCAACGTTCGGAGTTTGGATTAACCAATCAAAAGTATTGGTACGCAAAAAGATACGATCAGCCGGCTTGGCATAGATTACATGCATGGTATCATCCACAACCTGCGCTTTCATGCAGCTCATGAACGACACTATAATGAACAAGAGTGACGATACGAATATACGATGAACATTTTGATGTCTACTCAAATATCCCATTCCGAATTCTTTTAACTAATTTTTAATACTTAATCTAATAATTATGAAGTGCTATTCCCCGCAAGTACTTAACTGCTTAACTGACCAATTTAAGTTGCAGAAAACGTTCGTGACAAAAAATGTATCATTTGTATGACATAATAAATCCTACAAAATTTTCCATCAACTTCACTAAATCGAATGCAAAGTTAAGTTTTTTTTCATTATCAAGTGCAATATTATCAAAAAAAAAGAAATAAAAGTTAAGCATTAAGCAAAAAAAAACTAAAATCACCCAATATTAAGTCATTTTAAGAGCAATTAGAGCCAAACATTTAATTTTAATGTATTCATATTATTGTCTCTGTTGTTAAAACTATTATATTTGCAAAAGCAATTACTAAACAAAAAAACATCAAATATGAAGTCTTTTTTATCATTGGCAACTATTCTATGTGTTCATATATCCACACAGAATATTAATGCCCAGTCTTGCACAGACTATTTAAAGGCATATAAAACCACTACTTGTACAATACCTTTTGACGTAAATGCAGAAGGTGAATCTTTTCATATAAACTGGGGTATGGATACAGCATGGGACTCGGATATAAACGTGTACCGCGGAATTGCACATATAGGAAAGGATAACTTTTCCACTGGTCGCGTAAGTTTTCAGCCTAACGAACTTGTAAAAACAAATTCAGATGGTACATATGAATTGACGAGTGCACAGAAAAACGCTCTATACAGTCGCATAAAGCACATTAAACTAACAGGTGTAACACAAGCCAATATGAACTGCGACCATGAAGCAATGAAAAATTACGACGGATATACCAACTATGTAGGAAAACCCGAAGAGTGGTACAAACTTATAAAAGCCAGTGTTCAATATTGTGAAAAAAACGGATTACACATTATAAGTATATCTCCATTCAACGAACCAGATTATTCCAATTGGGGACAAGGTACAAAAGAAGACTTCTTAAACATCTGCAAGCTCATAAAATCGGACCCATATTTCAACGACGTTCGACTTTGCGGCGGTAACACGCTCAACTGTGATATGGCCCTTGAATGGTATAATTATCTCAAGGACTATCTCGACGAAGGTAACACTCACCAACTTGCTGGTTCACTTGAAAATTATTCATCATTTTTCTCAACAGTTGTAGCAGACAATAAGTTTGCTACAGGTGACGAATTACACAATGTGGGAGAAGCTATTGTTGGAGCGAACTATGGCATGACAACAGGAATATGGTGGGCATTCGACAGTCGCGCACGAGGACAGTTTTGCAAGGACTCAAACCAAGGTGTTAGATTGGGCTATGCAGAAAATGCAAGTACATGGACATCTGGTGCAGTATACAGAAACGACTCCACTAAAGAATATCATGCCTTCATAGGTACATCAGAACGTCAAGCAAGCAATGCCTCATACCGTTTCGTATCCACGACAAAAGACGTGTACTTCAATGGCTATGGTCCTTGCAGAGAATATGTAGTTGACATCCCTGGTGGAACCGGATATCAAACAGGACAAATAAATGCGGAAAAACTCATAGACATAACATATGGTGAAGATGTTCCTCAAGAATATATTGATGGAACATACACAATCATGAACTACAACAACAAAATGCTCCTTGCATTACCATCAACGACTTCTTCATCAGGAACACAAGTACAATGCATAACTCGTAAAAACAATACAACAGCCACTCAGCAGCAATGGAGTGTTACACCTAAAAACATCTCTGGCGACTGCTCATATTGGACAATCCTTCTAAATACAGAAAAAAAAATGTACCTTGACCTTTTAAATTGGAACCTAAATACTGGAGCATCCGCCATAGCATACCAAAATACAGGAAACATTGGTGAAAACGAGCAATGGTACCTAAAATATGCAGGTGAAGGCTACTGGTATATTATAAATAGGTATAGTAATAAAGCACTCTACTGTAGTTCCTCCACAAGTGGTTCTAAAGTATTCCTTGGTGAATGTCCAACAAAAGAGACCAGCCAAAGCATAAGAAAAAGATATATGTGGAGATTTCAAAAACTTGATGCTCCATGTAATAACACAGCTCCAACCTGGGACAATGCAAATATAACAGTCAACGAGTTCGCTTCAAGTGTAAGACTTAACTGGACCGCCATAAACGACACTACTGTTAAATATAATATTCTTAGAGCCCCAAAGAGCACAGGTGAATACAACACCATCGCGCGTTCTGTGTCAGGAAATACCTTTCTTGATAATTCAACAATAGGCACAACAGAATATATATATAAGGTAATACCCGTAGCATATAATGGAACAAGGGGGCTAGCAAGCAATACCATAGAAGCAAAAGCTACAGGTACAAATGCACTAATCATGCAACTACAATTCGAAAACAATCTTTCGGACAACTCGATAAATCAGTTAAACTCATGCCTATATGGAACCCCATACTATTCGTCATTAATACATATGTCTGGGCTTAATTCATTCAACATGAGCAAAGGAAATTCATACATAGAAATACCATATTCAGCGACAAATCTTGACTCTATGACAATAGCCTTTTGGACACGCTGGAGTGGTTCATCATCATGGGAACGTATCTTTGACTTCGGTAATGGTACAAACAACTACATGTTCTTTACCCCATCAAACGGAACAGAAATGCGCTTTGTTATGAAAAATGGCGGAGAGGAACAGATTATTACCACCGGGAAAAAATTAACAAAAAGTAAATGGACTCACGTAGCAGTAAGCATTAAACCTCTTCAGACAGGTTACGTTGAAGTGAAGCTATACCTTGACGGCAAGATGGTTATTTCTAGTCAGACTTTCACTATAAAGCCAAGCGACATTGCTCCTGTACTAAACTACATCGGTCGAAGCCAGTTCGCTTCCGATCCATTTTTCAAAGGCTACATTGATGACTTTAGAATATACAATTATGCTCTTACAGATAGTGAAGTCAACGCCATTGTTACAGACCTCGACGAGGCATCCAAAGACCTTGACGATGATTCAACTGACTTAGATGGTATAAAGACAAATATTGACGGCACAGTTCAAGAAGTCTTTTCCATCAATGGGCTGCAACTACAAAACGCCACAAAAGGAATCAACATAGTCAGAAAATCTGATGGCTCAGTAAAGAAAATCATTAAATAATACATATTAAAAATGAAAACAATCATCATTACATTGATCACATTTCTATGCTTCAACCTTGCTCAAGCACAGAAGTACACAACCTATCTTTTCGTATTCTTCTCCAACAATACCCCCGAGGGAGAACAGATACGCTACGCACTATCAGACGATGGTTTCAATTATACAAGCTTAAACGAAGGGCGACATGTCGTTGCCTCTGATACCATAGCCATTAAAAAATCAATACGCGATCCACATATTCTTAGATCAGAAGATGGTAAAACATTCTACATGGTACTCACAGATATGCGTTCAAGCGAAGGATGGCAATCTAACGATGGTCTCATTCTAATGAAATCTACAGACCTTATTCATTGGAAACATACAGCCATCAACTTCCCTACAAGATTTCCTAAAATCCATGGTTTAGACGCAAATAATCTGCATGCTGTATGGGCTCCACAAACAATTTGGGACCCAGAAGCAAAAAAATACATGATTTACTATAGCATAGGACGTCATGACTGGGAATATCCTACAAATGATCCACGATTCAACCAGCCATATTTCAAGCTCTATTATTCATACGCAAACGAAGACTTTACCGATATAACAGAGCCAAAGTTACTGTTTGATTTTGGAAAAGCAAGCATCGATGGCGACATCGTATTCGACAAGAAAAATAACGAATATGTACTATTCTTCAAGGACGAAGGGCGATCTGTTATCAACCCTATAGGTCCTAACGGTGGATGGAGAACACGCCAAGGAGTCATGCGTGCAACAAGTAAAAAAGTTACAGGCCCTTACAATATAGAATGGAGACATCTTCAAAAACCAGGACAATATCCAGTCGAGGGGTCAAGCGTATTCCCACTCATAAATTCAGACGATTATATCCTAATGTATGACTGTTATGCAAACGGCCACTACCAGTTCTGCAAGGGAGACTTAAAAGACTTTACATACGTAAAAGACACACCAACAAAAGGTAATTTCACCCCTCGCCATGGCTCAGTAATTCATATTACAGAGGCTGAACGCAAGCGCCTAGAATCATGGTCAAACCTATCCATAGCCGTTAATAATCTCAACAAGGCAGATAATATCTCAGCTGAGACAAAAAAGGATTTGATTAAAAAAGCTAAGACAGTTCTAAGTACGAAATCCGACAAGCATTCTTTTGATTCCATGCTAAAAGAAATAAAAAAAGCATTAAAAAAATAGCAGCATAAAGGAAAGACAAGGCCACAGTTTATTAGTGTCCTTGTCTTTTTTATGATCCTTGAAAAAAGCTACTGAATTATTACTATCCAATAAACGCATTTTCTCATTCTTCAGCCACATTTCGTTTTAGCGTTATATTAACTGACCTACCTTTCGAGATAAATCTGCAATGCTAAATATATCGAGTAGGCAAAACTCCGAAAGCATCCTTAAAACACTTTGTAAAGTATGAAGGAGTAGAAAAACCTACCTTTTCAGATATCTCGGCTATTGAAAGCTCTCCATCCTTAAGTAATTTAGCAGCATATTGCAGCCTAATCATTCTTATAAATTCAGTAGGCTTTTGTCCCGTAACCTTCTGAAGCTTTCTATACAGATTCATCCTACTCATACACATGTCACTTGCAAAATCCTCTGTTGTATAATTTGAATTACTGATATTCTCCTCAACCTTAGCCTTAGCAGTTGCCACGAACCTCTGTTCCGCCTTTGTCATCTCCACAATCACAGGTTTCTCCTTTTCCTTTTCTTCATTCTCGGCATTCTGCTGTTGCGACTCACGCAATTCCTTAGCCAAATTAACCAGTTTTTGAATTTCCAAATTCTTCACCTTATAATTATAATACACACGTATAGCCAATATCAACGCCGAAGCAAAAATAAGGAAATAAACAATATACATCCACCACGTATTCCACCATGCAGGCAACATTTCTACATTTAGACAGGTAACAGGTTCACACCAATTACCATATACATCCGTAGCCTTCACATCCAACACATAATTGCCCTTTTGCATGTCAACAAAATATGCCGTATTATGTCCTTGAGGCAGATAAACCCACTTTTCAGCCTTAGTGCCCTTTTTATGTAAACAATAGGCATAACTGATTTTATTAGCATGTAAATAATCCAATATTGTGAAATTTACCGACACATTCATTTTACCATATTCAACTACTAAATCGTGCATATCCTTGCCTATCAGACTTTTCTCTCCATCAACAATGACAGATGAAACAATAGGTATTGCTGAAACAGATTTGACATCTAATGTCTCAGAAGACTTTAGCAAACAATATCCACCAGCCCCACCAACACAGATTCTGTCATCAACCCTTGTTAAGGAAATAAAATAGTCAAGATCTATATTCTTGTCAGACGCATAAATATATCTCGAAGACTTATTTTCTGGATTATACTCTTTCACAAACTGGCTTGTCATAAGCCAAAGATGTCCACTTGAGTCAAAAGTAAGATTAAAAATCTCATCACTATTTGGTAGACTCATATCAGACTCCCTAATGACTTCCCCACGCTCCACGTCAATCCTGTAAACACTTCCAACATCAGTAGACGCACATATCACTCCTTTATCAGAAATATCAAACGATTCAAATCGTTCAGGCAGTTTTTCTGAATAAGACTTCACCTTCTTGTCTGCAAAAGAATATGAAGCAAATCCATATCTTTCAGATATAAAAAACAGTCTATTAGACACAGCATCAACCAGCAACTTGCTTACGGTACCAGTATTATCGAGCACATCGCTTAAATTACCAGTTGTCACATCATAACACTTCACACCATAAGTTGTACCGACATATACTTTACCTTTACCATCATCGTATATACTTCTAATCACCCCACCTGCATTCACTAGCTTAGAGCTCTTCACATTCATTCCGTCATGCTTCAGTTCACACAAAGACCAGCCACTAGAACTCCAGATGCCCTCTCCATTTTTTTTCTTACACATGACACTTGATCCATAATCTTTATGCTCATCTTGCAAAACGATATTTACATCATTATCTACCGTATTATAAAGCATAAGATTAAGCCTCAGATGCCATATCCAGGCATAGTTTCCATCAAAAACGATATTTTCAGTTATCGTTTCCACTCCGGTTTCATAAAAAACGTTATCTATAGGCACACGACATATATCATTATTTCTTTGTGTTAGAATAAATGGACGCGGAGAATAAGCCGTAACCCAGATATTCTCATTTCTATCCCTATACACCGTTGCATACACATTTTTACCTTCAGGTATCAATCCTTGTAAACTCCTTTCGCGTAAAACCCCATCATCGCCTACTGTATAAGCGTAAAAACCATCCATAGCGGCGCACCAAAGCGTCTTTCCATCCGCACTACTACACATGGACACAATCTTGCCCATATTAGAATTTAATGTATTCCCTTCGTAAGTACATGGTTGAAAATCCACCTTTCCATGTATGCCCGTTTCATCCGGTACATATTTTACGATTCCTTTCCCCCAAGTAGGCACCCAGAAACATCCGTTCGTCTTATCTTCAAATAAACCACCATGCGGTTCGCAATCATCTGGCCAGTCACATCTATCAAACCTATCAGTCGCAGCATTATACTTGCTCAATGCTCCCCTACACTCCAAAAGCCAAATATTATGTTTCGAATCCTCGAAAATCTGATTCACGGACTTATATCCATCTCCCCTATTCGAAGCCTCATAATGCTTTATCAGTTCACCATCTTTCGACAGTTTAACAATAGATTTTCGGCCAAGCACCCAAATATTACCGTCAGAAGTTACAGTAATGAATCCAATACTCTTTTTTGGAATCTCCTCTGCCACAACCTCCTTCAATGAATAATCCGCCTTATCAATATAATATAATCCTTCGCTTGTAGCTACCCAAATCTTATCATCTATACCGACAGCCAATCCTCTAATGAGATTAGACTTCCAGAAATTAGGATTAGAATATTCATTTCTGAAAACATCAATCTGGTATCCATTGTCACGACACACCCCGCCATCCGTAGCATACCACATGAATCCCTCTGCATCCTGTACGACATGATGCATGTGAGCTATTGGCATATAACGAAAAGTTGGCAACTCCGTTACAATAATTTTTTGTGCTTGTACACCTATGTACATTAATAAAAATGTAACTAAAAAATGTAGTCTACACATATAATAACATGACATTTTTTCCATCGTAATACACATTATAAGAGATGTTTAACGCAGCAAAGTTAAGAAATTAAGCCCATAAAAGCCTTTAATAAACCTATAAAGTTACATTTGTTGCATTTTTTGTTACGAAAAATCTTACACAAAGCCCGTCAAATATTCTACATTTGCAATGTCGGAAATGCTAATACATAATCACAACATTAGAAAAATATCTTTTATATAAGTTTCATAAGTTTGGCAACACCATACATGGATTGGAACTCACCAAAACTATAGAAGATTTATTAAGAAACTAAAATTATAATACCAATTTATACTAACTTAATTTTTTTTACATGATGACAAAACTTTACTTTAGAACAGGACTAACCTGTACGTGCTTTGGCTTAGCATTAGCTTCGTTTGCAGGAGTTGATCCCAAAGTAAAACCAGAAACACTCGTTGACGGAAACAAATATGTGCTGGTCAACAAATCACAA
Source organism: Bacteroidaceae bacterium (assembly GCA_024695315.1). Classification (GTDB taxonomy): domain Bacteria; phylum Bacteroidota; class Bacteroidia; order Bacteroidales; family Bacteroidaceae; genus Minthosoma. Next base: position 2,496 of record JAILIJ010000159.1, on the reverse strand, counting down.
AGTTCAACTCAGTACATGAGTCGTACAGATTGGGATGGAGCACTCTATTTCTTAGGAGAAAAGGAATCCAACTATGCCAATTACGCACTCAAAGCCATCAAGAACAAAGACAACACTTGGTCGTTTACCATTGATGCTCAAGAGACAGTTACTGACCCAGAGACAAATGAGGAAAAAACTCAAGATGTCACGTATTATTTAATTCTACCTCAGGGCTCAGCCAACGTTAATGTAAATTCAACAGACCAGGTAAAATGGATTCTCGATCCAAAAGAAGGCGGCTTCTACAACCTCATCTTAGGAGAAGGCAACAATTCTGACGCCCTTGGACAGGCACCTTACACGCCAACAAAAGACATCAGGATGCACCTAAACGCCGGTAATCAATATGTATGTGCCACTTACTACAACGGTCCATGGTTCCCAGACTGCTACGGAGGCATTACTCAGGTAGACGACGAAATGACCGGTAACGTACTCTTCTCAGCCAACGACTCCACATCATTCAACTGGGGCTTCGTATCTGTAGAAAACATACCTGCATACATGGCCGACCTCGAGGTTGTAAATGCCATCAACAAATTCGAAGCTGAATACGGAGAATATGAAGGCTATGAAGAAGGCGTAGCCCTCTCAGTCAAAGATGCTGCAGCTATTTATAATGCAGCAAACTACAACGAGAACGAAGAGGATGCCAACACCATCACTTCCATGATATCAACCAAGATAGCTCTCTACAACGAAATCAACAACGCTATAGCTCTCAACATAGATAATGACAAGACACTTGAGGCTGCTATCATAACAGCAGTAAAGACTTTCAACAGCAAAAGTGATGCCACAAGTCTCGAGACAGCTACAAATGACCTCAAGACTGCAGAGAAAAACTATAGCCTTGGTACTGGCGACATAACTGCACTTGGAGTAAATATGTCATTTGAAGACCTTACAGCACAGAATGGCAGCGAGACAACAGGTGTTGCTGGTGCTCCTACAGGATGGAACATATATATCAATGGCACTCAAGTCACTACAGCAGACGAAGTTAAAGCCGCAGGTATAGCTAACTGGCACGGCGTTAATGCAGACTGTTCTGGCGACATCAAGGACGGAAACTACGGCTTCGGTCTTTGGGTTTCAAGTGTACCAAATTACGAGATCTCACAAACTATCAAAGACCTTGAAAACGGTACTTACATCGTAACAGCGGGTCTCATGGTTGGTGCCAACGGCAATGGTTCACGTCGTACTACACAACGTATCTTCGCTAACCTCTCATCAACATATTTCGGTGTAGAAGGCGAATATGACGAGTCACAGCTCGACAATTCAGAGGTCTACGGTTTTGCTAACAATTCAGAGTCAACCACAGACACCGAGATGCAACCTGTAGAAGTACGTGCATTCGTCTACGATGGTACTCTCACCTTTGGTCTACGTACCGATGGCAATATTGCTGCAGCCAATCGTACTTCAAGCAACGGAAGCGGTGGAGATGGATGGTTCAAGACAGACAACTACAGAATTCAGAAGGTCGGATATGACGCTACAGATGCCTACAACACATTCAATCACTATTTCAACTGTATCTCTAACTACTATGCTGACAATACCAAGATGGCTGAATCTATGATGGCCAAGGTACAGGACGCATACAATAAGTATGAAGATGTATCAGAATCCAACACACAAGCAGAACTCATAGATGCCATACTTGCAACCAAATCTATTCTTGCTTCTGCTGAAGAATCTATCAGCATGTATGAGAAACTCAATAATGCTATAACAGAGCACGATATAAAACTTAGACTATACATCAACAAATCCGGCAGAGGAGACTACGAGGATGCTATTGACGAAGCATCAGACCAGTACGAGGAAGGTAAGATCGAGACTATGGAGGAAGTTGACGCTATTATCTCTAAACTCGATGCTGCACTTCAAGCATGTATCCAAAGCGACGAGATTGAAGAAGGCGCCGACCTTACAGAGTATATCCAAAATCCTTCATTCGAAGACCTCTCTAACCAAAACGATGCAAGTTCTGGCGGCGTAGCAGCCACTCCTAAGGGTTGGAACATGTATATCAACGGTACACAAGTTTCTACTGCTGCCGACATCAATGCACAGGGAGTAACAGGATGGTGCGCCATCAATGAAGGTGATGCTATCAACGTAGAACTTGAAGACGGTACTATCGTATCTAATCAGTATTCTGAAGGCACTCACCTATGGGGTATCTGGAACGCAACAATACCTGAGATTGAACTTAGCCAAGAGATTTCTGGCCTTCCTGCAGGACTCTACACCCTCACTTGTGATGTCCTTGTTCAGTACAACTGGGCAGGCAACTGTCTGACAACACAGCGTATCTTCGCAAATGACTACGTTGCTATGTACTCAACAGAAGATGCCTACGAAAATAACCTACCAGACGATGCTAAGATAGCAGCAGAAATTGATGCACTCGTTCCTGATGCAGAAATCAAACACCTC
>JAILIJ010000069.1 GCA_024695315.1 Bacteroidaceae bacterium | reverse complement strand
TTTATGATTTCTGATACCGTACCCTTAACCATATAATACTTCTCTTTTGAATCTTCAGCAGCTAAAACGTCTGTAACAGTAGAAGCCGTAACAGAAATGCTTGACTCGACTGTAGCTGAAGTCATCTCGATGGTTCCATTATACTCATCACGCTTACCTACAAGGGTTACGATGTCGCCAACCTTTAAGCCTGTAGCCTCAAATCCAGAGAGATTGTAAACGTAAGTCTCACCAGAATAGTCCTTAACGTAGAAACGTCCCTTAGCTGCATTTGCTACCTTTGAGATAACACCTGTAATGCGGTATTGTGTATTTCCAACATTAGCAGCATTAAACTCAGCAACTGATGCATCAACAATAGAGCCCTTCTGGATGATAGCAGCCTCTGTAGAGTAATTCTGTGTACCGTCATTTGTTGTGAAAGTGAGAGTTGTGTTACGATCGCCAGCTTCATTGGCAGCAACATTAAACTTAACAACAGAATTTGTACCAGAAGTAGAAATAGACTTAATAGAAATCCAAGACTCTGCATCTGCTGGTATTTCAATATTGACACCATTAATGCCCTTGCAAGTGAGGTAAGCAACAAGCTCGCCACCCTCAATTCCTACAGTATCTACGCTTAAGGAATCGACCTTAACAAGAGACTTTGTGATATTTATAACTGTAACGTCAACAAGTTCTACTGTTCCATTATATACCGTTTTTGGACCCTCTACAGTCACGATGTCGCCAACCTCAATGCCAAGACTTGTGAAGTTCTTAGTACCACCGTTCTTGTCCAAAGTACCATAGATATAAACAGAACCTGTCTCGTCCTCAAGATACCAGTTACCGTATGTAGTGTTAGCAATCTTAGTACAAGTACCTGTTACTCGATAAGTCTTTGACTCTGGGCCTGCATTAACCTCAGCACAAGTAGCCTCTTCCACCTTAGTATCTACAGTCTGGATAACTGTGAGAAGCTGCTTTTTTCCAGCACACTCAATCCAAAGAGATGCTGTGTTTGACTTGCCTGTAGAATCAGCAGAGAAATATACTTTTGTCTCACCTGCAACGCCTGTAGAATCAGATACTGTGAGCCATTTGTTGATCTGACCCTTTGAGTCATAGAGTCCCTTGATAGTCCAAGAATCAACAGCATTGATGGTGATGGAATCCATGCCTCCTTTAGCTGGGATAGCTACGATTGACTTTGTCACCCTAACCTCGTTAAGATATGTTGCCTCATCATCAGAACAGCTCACAAGAACTGCAAGAAGAAGAGCAAAGAATGAAGTTATAAAATATTTTAATTACATAATTACTTAGCCTTAAAATTAGTTGAATATATATCTAACACCGATAGATGCGTACCAGCACTGTCCAAGGGTTGTTGCTGGGACAAATGTCTTTGTGCTACCACTGATTGAACTTGGTGTTGAGAATAAAGCATAGCCCTCGCTATCCATACGCTCATACTTCAAGATACGTGCCTCAGAACCGATTTCAGGATTGAGGTACTTCATAACACCCCATTCGTTGTTGAAGAAGTTGAGTACATTCTTCATATCAAAAGTAAGCTGAAGTGTATGCTTGATTTTACCTGTAGTGAAATTGAAGTCATGCTTATAACCGAAGTCGATACGGTGAACCCATGGAGAGTATAGGCTATATGCCTCAGCATACTCACCCTGGTGGTTATTCAAATAGTCATTAGCATGAACATAGTCCATGAATCGTGTTTTATCATCATCACTAACGAAACGGAACTTACCGTTTTGAACCTCCTCGTCAGTTGGGATGTAAAGAGCATCATACTTGTATCCATCACCATTCATATCATTAGTGAGCATGTATGAATAGTTATATCCACCACGCCATGTCTCATAAATGAAGTTATAGTGGTTACCGCACTTGTCATGCAAATTGAGTGATGCGAAGAAACGGCCTGGAGTAAGATTATAAGAATTATGAAGCTTGATATTGTTTGGACCTTCAACTGTTGGGACATAAGTGAATGCAGACTCAGCATTTGATCCTGGCATACTTGTGATCTCCTTTGCTACCTGATGAGTGTAAGCTGCTGTGAAGTCCATCCAGTCAAATGGACGAGCGTTGATAGAAAGTGAAGCTGACCAAGCATATCCCTTGCTTGTGTTAGAAAGCATGAAGGCCTTTGTATTTGTACGGAAACCTTCTGGGTAGATTGGACGGTTGTCAACACCATTGAAGCGTGTGAACTGAGCAACAGAAGGAATGCTCCAGTCTACAATAGTTGAGGCGTTCAATGTCTTGTTAAAGATTCCCTCTGCTGTTACTGTTAATGGGAAATCAACAGGGATTGAATAGTCAACAGCAAAAGAAGTCTTCCATACCTGTGGCATCTTGAAGTCTGGATCGACAGCAGAAACAGAAGATATGGTTGATACCTGAGAAGCTGATGTAGGTGCTGCAACTGGCAACTTTGAACCATCAAGAAGAGTGAATGTGCTATTGCTACCTGTAAGGTATTCATAGAGAGCAGATGCAGTAGCATTTCCTTTATTATCAAGGATGAGTCCACCAGCAAACTGGCTCATGTCAGCATTCGATGAGTTGATCTGTGCCTGATACTGAATCATACCACTATTTGTAGGCATATTAGTAAAGAACACAAGTGGAAGACGACCAGAGAAGAGACCTGTACCACCACGTAAACGAAGGCTACGATCACCAAGGACATCATAGTTGAATCCTATACGTGGAGAAATCATAAGGTGCGAATTAGGCCACTTACCAGTATCAATGTGTCGTACGCCATTGCCTGACTCATAAGTGAGCTCAGCGATTGCTGGGTTTGTAGACACATCCTTATTATTGAAATATAGTCCCTCAAGACGAAGTCCATAAGTAAGTTTGAAATAATCATTGATATTCCACTCGTCCTGAGCGTAGAAACCAGCCTTATTGAACTGTACTCGTGCAGCAGGCTCTTTCTCACCATTATAACCATAAGTCAAACATACGATTTCAGGTGCAGCTCCAGTGAGGAAATCTTCAACACTTTTATATCTGTAATAGCCTGTACCATTACGCATGTACTGGTTGTCTGCCATCTGATGCTCAAATGTGAGACCAGCCATAATCTTATGGTTGTCGAGGTAATATGTCACATCATCCTTGATATTCCATACTGTATTATGAACTGCATTATTATAAGTGAAAAGTTCATATCCGAGACACATGTAGTTCTCGCCATCTTTAAGAATGTCGATGAATGGGAATTCCTGAGAGTCTGTGTCGCGTACATCATCAAGCTTAGAGAATGTAGCGAGGAACTGGTTTGAGAGATTATCTGTAAGACGGCTGTTCAAATCTAAAGAGTAAGAGCGAACAAGGTTGTCCATAGAATACATAGAGTTCGCAAATGTCATACTGTACTGTGAAGTACGTGAATAAGCCGAACGTGTACCTCCATCCATAGAAGTGGAGTTTGGAGTATTATAAAATCTGTTCTTAGTATAGTTATATCTGAAAGCCAAGTGGTGCATATCATTAATGTTCCAGTCGAGGCGAATCAGGTACTTCAAGTTCTTTTCGTCAGCAGGGAAATTAGTGTGAGAGCCTGTATTATATCCATACTTTTCAGATACATAGTCTGAAACGCTCTTCAAATCGCTCAAAGTAGTACGAGAGATATAGTTTGTCTCATCAGCTTCTCCGTTCTCAGAACCTCTCCAACGGTTTACAACAGTAGGAATCTTAGAATATTCTACGTTACCGAAGAAGAAGAGTTTATCCTTGATGATAGGACCGCCTACACTTGCTCCGTAAGTTGTCTTACGATCAGTCTCACGTGCACCTTCAATCTGACTACCATAGATGGCATCACCGCGCATCTGCTCATTCTGATGATAGATATATCCTGTACCCTTGACAGTGTTAGTACCAGACTTTGTAATAGCGTTTACTCCACCACCGATAAAGTTTGTCTGACGTACATCGAAAGGAGAAATAACAACCTGCATTTCTTCGATGGCATCAAGTGAGATAGGGTTGCCACCACCAGGAAGTCCTGAGCTGAGTCCGAAGTTGTTGTTGAAGTTTGCACCATCGACAGTAAAATTAGCCGTACGGCCATCAGTACCCTGGAAAGTCATTCCATTACCTCCATAAGGAGATAGACGAGTGAACTCAGTAATGTTACGGCTCACTGTTGGCATGTTTATAAGCTGTCTGCTGGAAATGTTTGTTGTTGCACCAGTTTTCTCTACAGGAAACTTAGAAGCAGAAGCAGTAACGATAACGTTGTTCAGGTTCTTGACATCCTCGTCAAGAGAAGTTTTGATACGATAAGTCTCACCTAATTCGAGAGTGATATTTTCAATCACTTTAGTCTCAAATCCAATATAGGTGATCGTAACCTGGTAAGGTCCACCAACACGCATACCTTGGATGGAGAAAGCTCCCTTAGTGTTAGTAACTGCATTGTAACGTGTTCCTGAAGGCGTATGGATAGCCACGATATGTGCACCTATCACGTCTTCATTGTCAGCCGTAACCTTACCGCTGAGACCTGATGTTGTTACTTGCGCTATTGCCGATGACACAATAAACATCATCATAGCAAAGAGCATAAACAATTTTTTACGCATAGCTTTTTATTAAAATTAGATTAATAATATTGGGTCTTCAGACCCCCAACTTTTAACTTTACTTTCTTTTTCTTGTATTTAGAGAGATTCTTTGAAGCGAAGAGTAAATAATATATATCTTCCCACATTCAAAAAAACAACGGTTTAACTACTTAACTATAAAAACTCTTTCACTTCCTATCTTCTCAAGTTAGCTTTCATATATCTTCCATAACCACATAAATCGTCAACCTCTCGAGAATGAAGAGTCTCTCCTAAAACTATCTTTTTGGTGGTGCAATATTAACACTTTTTAAGTTCATAATTATTACAAATCCATGAAAAAAAGTTTATATGACATATTTTTATAGAAAAACATAACAAAAACGTCCATAATGCCATTTCCACTATAATATTTCATGTCGTAGTAAAAAAGAAATTATCCCCAGATAAAGATGTCTAACTTTATCCGGGGATATAGATATAAACGAGACTAATTAGAAAGCTGAAGCCTTCTTTTCTCTTATGCCTGATGCTTCGATAACATTTATAATATAATCGCCTAATTTCTCACACTCAGAGATGATATCCATATAGAAAACTCCTGTCTGATAGTCGTAGAGTTTATTATTTATATCAACAATATTCTGTTCCTTAAGCTGAGAACGGTAATTATTTATCTCATGTTCTGTATTATAATTCTTATTCAAATCCACGTAACGATGCTCTCCTTGCTCGATTACAACTGCCATCTGCTCAATGGCTTCTTCTGTTAGAGACATCATATTATGGATGTGTTCATACTGCTTATCCGTAAAGTCATGAGGAGAATTTTTACGCTTACGGCTCATAGTACGTGCCAAATTATAACAGCTATCTCCGATACTCTCCAATTCGTCACATACGCGCATCATGTGTTGTATCTCCAGTTTAGACTCGACAGACAGTCTACCCTCGCTCACCTTAGAGAGATAAGCACAAATCTCGACTTCAAGGTTATCTGTTATGCTTTCATACTTCTCAATACGGCTAAAGAGTTTATTGAACTCGTCACCTTTATTTGTGTGAAGAAGTGTTTGTGTCATACCGTACATTTTGACACAACGGTCGACAAAAACATTGATTTCCTTCTTTGCCTCAAGTATTGACAATTCTGCTGTTGACAACACGCCACTTCCAATAAATGTCAAACGACTAACCTCATCATCAGCGTCCATACCGTCCTTAGGTTTTATAATAGAGCAAACAAGTTTCTCCATTGGTTTTACGAACCAAATCAAAATGCAAACATTGCAGACGTTAAAGGCCGTATGGAAAGTAGCAAGTATGGCATTAAGAGATGTGGCGCTTACCTCGCCTGCCACTTCACCTGGAGTGAAAGGTACATCCCATGCTGCACATATTGCTCCAACAAAGAATTTGAACACGCAAAGTACCCAAAGCACACCAAAGAGGTTGAACACCAAGTGAGCCATGGCAGCGCGTCTGGCCTGTGTGCTGGCAGACAGAGCAACTACATTTGAAGTAATTGTTGTACCGATATTCTCACCCATGACAAGGGCAATACCCATATCTATAGGCATGACTCCAGTAGAACAAAGGGTCATCGTGATGGCCATGATGGCTGCCGAACTCTGAACGGCACAAGTGAGAAGTCCACCTATTAAAAGAAATAAAAAATAGCTTCCATACCCCCAATGACACGTAGCAGAAAAGAATCCCATGATAGTCTCGTTACTTGCAAGATTCATATCGACAGCATTTGTCTTCAACGTAGTCAAACCGAGCAGCATAAAAGCCAGTCCAATAATAAATTCTCCTAGATTGGTGTTTTTCTTAGTATATATTAAAAAGATAGCAACGATAATTGCAGCATATACTACTCCAAGCATATTAAAATTGCCACCTGCCAGTACCATTATCCACGCTGTGGCTGTAGTACCGATATTTGCACCCATAACCACTGATATGGCTTGTGCCAACGTAAGCAATCCTGCGCTTACGAAACTAACTGTCATAACGGTAGTTGCTGTGGACGACTGAATAGCTGTTGTAATCATTGCTCCTGTAAGAACTCCTGCAACACGATTCGTTGTCATCGTGCCCAAAACCTTACGAAGTTTACTACCTGCCATTTTTTGCAAGCCCTCACTCATAACCTTCATTCCGTACATCAAGAGTGCAACGGAACCTACAAGTGTCAAGATGTGAATGGCATCAATCTGTGATTCACCCATATTTGTATATAATGTTTATTATCCTAATCTTTGCTCATACCTTATATTCCAACATTCTACAGAATATCTCGCCTTATATACCTTCTCCTACATTTAGGAGCGGAATTCTAATCTTCGGTTGCAAAAATAATGATTTTTCACAAAAACAGAAAAACAAGGCATGTTTTTTATTTCTTTCTACTGAAATAATTAACATGTGACGTACTATTTCTTAGAAAAAACAAAGCATAATAATACATGATGAATCCTAAAATATTGTCAAAAGACGTAAAGAGAATCAAAAATATTCCACCTTACGTTCATATACGTAATATGACTTATCAACAATACTATCATAGCGTACCTTAGTATCCTCGTCGTCATCGGTATCCTTTGTTCTCAAAGGCTCATACGACTTCTTTGTGGACGTGGCAAACATCTTTGTCCAGTTGCCATATTCATCGCGTTCCATAATCTTATATGTGATGACAGAACTATAAGGCATATCGTACTTCTTTCCCTCTATCTTCTGTTCAAAAATGTCGCCATCCTTATAAGAAAATTGCTGCAATCTCTTTTCTACCAAGATACCTGAACTCTTCTTTACGGTAGATATAGAAGCTAACAGACCGTTCTCGTAAGTATAATGCTCCTCTCGGCGTCCATTAGCATACACGATATTCTCGATAAATCCCTCTGAATTACGTATTGTTTTATCACTTCCCGAGTCATACGAATCCTCTTCCTTAACCACCAGTTTGCCATCATCGCTAAATACCGTTTTGAGCGGCAGTACATCTTTATTCTCAACCTGCCCATCTGACGATGCTACATAATGGTACTCCTGAATCTC
>JAILIJ010000048.1 GCA_024695315.1 Bacteroidaceae bacterium | reverse complement strand
TGAAATCCCATATCTCCAGGTGTGAAATAAAATTTCTCGTAATATGCAGGGTCGTCAGGGATATGCATCTTCCTATATTTACCAGCAATACTTCCATCTTTTTCAAAAACAACCGCTGTGTTATGGTATAATCCAGCAGCTCTTCTTTCAAAAAGAGAAGTGACAAGAACAATACCAAGCTCCTTTGCAAGTTTTCCATAAAACTCGGTTGAAGGTCCTGGTATAGGTTCTGCCAAGTCGAAAAGATTAGTATTTTCTGTTTGGCAAAAATATACTGAATTATGCAGTTCTTGTAAAATTATGAGTTCTGCTCCATCTTTTGCGGCCTTTTTGATAGATTCACCAAGTTTTTGTATGTTAGCGTGTACATCCGCTGTGCATGATTGTTGAATGATTCCTACTTTCATTTTATTATGAATTTTTGGCAAAATTATAAAAATTTCGTCATATAGCCCCTTATTCCCAATAATATTTATTACCTTTGCCGCCGATTATCGTGATTTTATCACCGATGGAATAAATCAGTACTATTTTTATAAGCAATTATATACATTATATAATATATGCCAAAGATATCAATTCGCGGAACAGAAATGCCAAGCTCGCCTATACGAAAGCTTGCTCCGCTAGCAGAGGATGCTAAGAAACGTGGCATTCATGTTTATCATCTTAATATTGGACAGCCTGACCTTCCTACTCCACAGGTTGCCCTTGATGCTCTCAAGAATATTGATAGAACTATTCTTGAGTATAGTCCTTCTCAGGGCTATCGTTCATATAGAGAGAAGCTAGTTGGATATTATAAGAAATATGACATCAATCTAACTGCTGACGATATAATTATCACAAGCGGTGGATCTGAGGCTGTACTTTTTGCATTCTTGTCATGTCTTAATCCAGGTGATGAAATTATTGTTCCAGAGCCTGCGTATGCCAACTACATGGCCTTTGCTATTTCTGCCGGTGCAGTCATCCGTACAATCGCAACAACCATAGATGAGGGATTCTCACTTCCTAAGGTAGAGAAATTTGAAGAGTTGATAAATGAACGTACTCGTGCCATCCTAATCTGTAATCCAAATAACCCAACGGGATATCTTTACACTCGTAGAGAGATGAATCAGATTCGAGACCTTGTTAAGAAATATGATTTGTATCTTTTCTCAGATGAGGTCTATCGAGAGTATATTTATACAGGTTCACCATACATTTCTGCTTGTCATCTTGAAGGTATAGAGCAAAATGTCGTACTTATTGATTCTGTAAGTAAAAGGTATAGTGAGTGTGGAATTCGTATCGGCGCACTTATTACTAAGAATGAGGAAATACGTAAGGCTGTGATGAAATTCTGTCAGGCTCGTCTTTCTCCACCACTAATAGGACAGATTATAGCTGAGGCAAGTCTTGATACTCCAGAAGAGTACACTCGAGATGTCTATGATGAATATGTAGAACGACGCAAGTGCCTGATAGATGGACTTAACCGAATTCCTGGAGTTTACTCTCCTATACCAATGGGAGCATTCTATACTGTAGCCAAACTTCCAGTTGATGATTGTGAAAAGTTCTGTGCATGGTGTTTGACAGATTTCAATTATGAGGGTGAGACAGTTATGATGGCTCCGGCATCAGGTTTCTATACTACCCCTGGAGCTGGAAAAAATGAAGTTCGTATTGCATATGTCCTCAAGAAGGAAGACTTAGTTCGAGCTTTGTTTGTATTAAGAAAAGCTCTTGAGGCTTATCCAGGCCGTGTTGATTAAGAGCACATAAGTAAAAGAATATGTCTTTTGAACTTTTCATAGCAAAAAGAATATATACAAATGGCGAGGGCGGGAAAAATTTTTCTCGCCCTGCTGTTCGTATTGCCATGATGGGAATAGCCATCGGACTAGCTGTCATGATTATTAGCCTATCTGTTGTCCTTGGTTTTCAACGTGAGGTTAGCAGCAAAGTCATAGGTTTCGGATCTCATATTCAAGTAATGAGTCTTACACAGACCCGTGAATATGAAATGATGCCAGTACTTACAAATGATTCCCTTTATAAAATAATAAAGTCATTTGATGGGGTAAATAAAATACAAGTGTTTGCCACAAAACTTGGTATCCTTAAAACAGAAGATGATTTCTGTGGAGTTACCTTTAAGGGTGTAGGAGAGGATTATGATACTACTTTCTTCCATAAATATTTAGTGGAAGGTGAAATTCCTCAATTTAGTAGTAAAAAGTCTTCTAATACAATATTGATAAGTCGAAAGATTGCGAATAGTCTCGGAGTAAAACTTGGTGATCGAGTTTATTCCTATTTTATAGACAAGGAGTCTGGTATGAGGGTACGTAGATTTACCATAAAAGGAATCTATGATACCAATCTGGAAGAATATGATAAGGTAAATGTCATGACAGATATTTATACTGTTCGTAAACTTAATGAATGGACCAATGAGATGTCAAGCGGCTATGAACTTATGGTAGACGACTTTGAGCATGTCACAGAACTTTCAGCCGCTATTCATAAAAAACTTTATGGAACAAGGGATAGGAATGGAGTTATTTATGGAGCATTCAGTATTAAAGAAATATCCCCTCATACTTTCGCTTGGCTTTCAGTCTTGGATATGAATGTTGTTATGATTCTCATACTAATGCTTTGTGTTTCTAGTTTTACCATAGTGTCAGGATTGCTGATTATAATGCTTGAGAGAATCAATATGATAGGAGTCTTGAAAGCTTTGGGTACGACAAATATGGGTATTCGTAAGATTTTTATTCATTATGCAATAATGTTGGTAGGAAAGGGAATGCTAATTGGTAATCTAATTGGTATAGGAGTTTGCATTCTTCAAGACAAGTTTTCACTTGTAAAACTTGATGCTTCTGTATATTACCTTGATTCTGTTCCAATATATCTTGATTGGCTAAAGATTGTAGGATTAAATGTTGTGACTTTGGTAATATCGTCTATAGTGATTTTTGGTTCCTCATTCTTTATAGGTATAAGTAAACCTGCTAGAACGATGAAATTTGAATAAAAATTCTATTTATTTGTAGTTAAAAAGTCAGAATGGATAATAATTTATTATTTATTCTGACTTTTTATTTTGCAGAATGTAAAATAAAACTTACCTTTGCACGACAAAAATAAATATAAAACGACAGAATAATGAGCAAATTGATAAAGGTTGAGGGCTATAAACAGCTTCTTAATCCTATGCAGACAGAACAAGGCATCAAATTGATAAAAGATTTTTTCCAGTCTAATCTTTCTACAGCACTACGTTTACGTCGTGTGACTGCCCCGCTTTTCGTTCTACGAGGTTTAGGTATCAACGATGACCTTAATGGCGTGGAACGTCCTGTTTCATTTCCTATAAAGGATATGGGAGATCAGGTTGCTGAGGTCGTTCATTCTCTTGCTAAGTGGAAAAGACTTATGTTGGGAGAATATGGAATTAAGCCAGGTTATGGTCTGTATACTGATATGAACGCTATTCGTGGAGATGAGGAACTTGATAATCTTCATTCACTCTATGTTGACCAGTGGGACTGGGAGCGTACTGTTACTGCTGCGAATCGTAATGTAGAATATCTTAAGAATACAGTAAGAGCTATATATTGTGCCATTCGCCGTACAGAATACCTTGTACAGGAAACCTATCCACAGATAGAACCTTTCTTGCCTGAGGAGATTCATTTTATTCATTCTGAGGAATTACTACAGATGTATCCAAATCTTACTCCAAAGGAGCGTGAGGATGCTATTTGTAAGAAATATGGTGCTGTGTTTATCATGGGCATCGGAGGAAAATTGTCAGATGGCAAAGAGCATGATTTACGTGCTCCAGACTATGATGACTGGACAACTCCAAATTCAGATGGTTTCCTAGGATTGAATGGTGACATCATGATTTGGTATCCAATTCTTAATCGTGCTTTCGAACTTAGTTCGATGGGTATTAGAGTTGATAAGGAGGCTTTGTTACGCCAGTTGGAGATGACAGGCAAGACAGATAGAAAGCAGCTCTATTTCCATAAGAAACTTCTTGCAGACGAACTCCCACTTTCTATTGGAGGTGGTATTGGACAGAGTCGTCTTTGTATGGTACTTCTTCATAAAGCTCATATTGGAGAAATTCAAGCAAGCATTTGGCCTGAGGATATGCGTCAGGAATGTGCAAATGCAGGCATGCCGTTGATATAATCAATCAAACATTTATACATTAATACTTTTACCTTTAAACTTTTTCATTTTATGAAGAAATTATTCACCATCCTGAGCTTGACTGTGTCAATAACAGCTACAGCCCAGGATGCTGCATTCAGAAGGAATGCACAGACGGATCCTAATGTACATGATCCAGTTATGGCTTATGAAAATGGCAAATATTATATTTTTGCCACAGGTATGGGAGTTGACGTTCTCTCTTCGTCAGATCTGAAGACTTGGACACGTGAGGAATCTGTCTTTAAGTTTGTTCCAAAGATGGAACCAAATCCTGCTCCTGGGGAGCACAGACGTAGAGGTTTTTCTATGGATAGGGAAAAATCAACTATTCCACAATGGGCTATTGATTCTGTACGTGGTTACACGGGGCATACTTGGGCTCCTGACATCAGTTATCACAATGGACTTTGGCATCTTTATTATTCATGTTCTACATTTGGAAAGAATCGTTCTGCTATCGGATTAGCAGTCAATAAGACACTCGATTCAAAGTCTCCAGATTACAAGTGGGAGGATAAGGGGGTAGTCATTGTTTCACATCAGCATCAGGACAATTGGAATGCTATTGATCCTAATCTTATCATCGGTAAGAAAAATCAACCATGGCTTACATTTGGATCATTCTGGGATGGTATTCAGATTGTTAAGCTCGATAAGTCTGACTATCGTACCCCTATATCAAAACCTAAGACCATATCTCGCAGAATGGGGCGTAAACTTACTCTTGCAGAGATTGATAATGTAGAAAATTTTACTATTGAAGGAAATGATACTATTGAAGCTGGCGATAATGCTGTTGAAGCTCCATTTATCATTAAAAATGGTAAATACTACTACCTTTTTGTAAGTTTCGATTATTGCTGCCGCGGTCAGAACTCAACGTATAAGACTGTTTATGGTCGTTCAAAGAAAGTTGATGGACCATATTATGATAAAGAAGGACGTCCTATGGCTAAGGGAGGTGGTACATATCTCTATGGCCCAGATGAGACAAACTTCGGTACTGGACATAATTCGGCTTA
>JAILIJ010000038.1 GCA_024695315.1 Bacteroidaceae bacterium | reverse complement strand
CCATCAGGACTCGCTATCACTACGGCCGACGGAGGGTATGCTAAAATAGCTTGGCAGAAGTCTGAGACATTTGGTATTAATGGAGGTTATGTAGATGCTGATAAAGTGTCGTATAAGGTCTACCGTAAGAATGACGAAACGCATGCGTGGGATTCTATAGCAATAATGACAGATGCCTACTCTTTTGTGGACGAAAACTATGTAATACCATCTGGTTATCAACAGGCTCATGTTACATATGCTGTATCGGCTGTGAACGAGAAAGGCAGTAGTCCTCTTGTTTCTGCTGGTTTTACTATGGGTATTCCTTATAGTTTACCATACGTAGAGTCTTTTGAATATGCTACGCTTATGACTTATCCATGGACTTTGACTGGTGCGAATGGTGTCTACTATGATGAGTATACAAGTTGGATAGTTTTTGGACGTACAGGACTTGCGCGTCCAGTAGATGGTGACTGTGGTCTTCTGACATTTACAAATCCTACAGATGAAGTGGTTGCTGCTGATTATGAGTCGCCACGTATAAAGATGGAGAAGGGAGCTGTGTTATCATTCTTTATGTATCATGGCATAGAGGCAGATCCTGAGAATGTATATATGGATGTTCTTGTGGCAAAGGATGACGATTTGGAAGCTGAAAAGATATGCTCTTTAGATTATAATAACGGAGAGACAGGATGGGTGCGTCACGTCGTAAGTCTTGCTTCATGTGAGGATGCCGATAATATTCGTGTTATCCTACGTGGAAAAGCCCTTGACGGAAGTGCATCAATATATTTTGACAAAATGAAGGTTGAGGTGGAAGCTGAACAAGATATAGCTATAGAAAGTTGTGACATCCCGTCACGTGTAACAGTTGGTAAGGATGGTACGGTTAAAGCTACTGTACGTAATATGGGGGCTTCTACAGTAAATGAGTATACAGTCAAGTTGTTATGTGATGATGTAGTGGTTGACTCTAAAGAAGGAGTGGCTTTAGATGTTAATAAGACTGCTGATTTTAGTTTCTTAGTATCTCCAACAATAGAGAAGGCAGGAAAAGCTTATTCTTATAAGGTTGTTGTGGCTTGTGAGTCTGATGGTAAGAGTGATAATGATGTTTCTGAGACAGTAGCTCTCTATGTTGCAGGCCCTCAGTTGCCTACTGTTGATGGAGTTAGTGGTGCCACTTCCCATGGTAAGATAGTTTTGACATGGAATGTACCAAATAATGAGGTTGTCGACGCTGTGACAGATAGTTTTGAGGATTATGAAGAGTTTATTATTGATGGCATAGGTGATTGGACGGTCTATGATGGAGATAAATATGAGACTCTCTATTATAGTTCTGCTCCAGAGGTCGCTAATTATTATGCTGCTAAAGCATGGTGGGTTTGGAATAGTTATGATGCTGGTTTCAAGAATACCGAGACTGTCAAGGCGCATACAGGTAGTCAGCAATTGGCGGCTTTTAGTGCTGGAGGTGTTAACTCTTCATACGAGACGGTGTCTTATCCAAATAGAAACTGGCTTATCTCTCCAGAGATCACTCCTGGATCTGATGTCTCATTCTATGTTAGCATGGCTACGGCTGCTTATGGACCGGAGACTTTCCAGGTTCTTTACTCAACGACAGACCAAAATTATAAGAGTTTCACGGTTTTGGGTGAAGGTGAAATTCAATATCCTGGATGGACGGAATATGCTTATACTCTTCCTAAAGATGCTAAGTATTTTGCTATTCTTCATAACACACGTGATAATAGTCAGGTACTTTTCCTCGATGATGTGACATATACTCCTTTATATGGTAGTACAACAGAACTGAATTTCCAAGGATATAATATTTATTGTGACGGTATGCTGGTTGCCAACTGTTCAGATAATACGTATTCTATAGAGACCATTAAGGATGGTATGGCTCACACTTATCAGATATCTGTGGTATGGGCAGAAGGAGAGTCTATGCTTTCTAATGTGTATACGGTAAGTGGTACTACTGGCATTCTTGTCCCATCTTTTGACGGGGTAAGCATTACTACTGCTAATGGACAGATTACGCTTGTTTCTGATAAGCCTTTGAATGCAAGTGTATATACGTTAGACGCCCATCTTGTTGGTAGCATGAATGTAGATGGAACGTCAAGCATGGCTGTTCGAAGTGGGGTTTATGTAGTACGCTTTGGCGATAAGTCCTTGAAGATAAATGTACGTTAGATGTGATGAGTGGGTAGAAATACTATATATGCGGATTTTACATCTACTACATTATATTTTACTACTTGATAAAATTGAATAAAACAATCAAAATAATATGCGTAAGATTTTTGTATTTTTTATGCTGTTATTATGTGTAAACTCTGTCCGAGCTAATGACTCGGACAGGGTTATTCTTCATTATGGCAGCAATATCGATTATGGTTATGGTGGTTCTGGCTCTACAATCCTTACACCTTATGTTGTATTTCCAGAGCAGGTTATTGCTCCTTATGTTGGTAATCGTATTACTGGTGTGAGGATTGGTCTTAATGCTGATGCTAAAAGTGTGACGGTTTATATTAAGAACTCTCCTCAAGATGCAGCATATATATATTATCAGAAAGTGGGTAGTCTGAAGAAGGGCTGGAACGATGTCATCCTTAATACTCCTTATGATATTACGGGCGAGGATGTTGCCATAGGGTATAAGGGTTCTTTTACGGCAGATAATCCTAATGGAGTAGGATGTTCATCAGAGTCTTTTGCCAATGCAAATCTTATAATGTGGAATTCGCAGTCTAAATGGGTATCTGTGACGGGCTCAAATTGTATAGGGGCGATTATCGAAGGTGATAAGTTGCCACGTAATGAGTCTTCACTCAAGATTTTTACCACAGACTATTGCACTTATGACGATAGCGCAGAGATTTCTGGTGAATTGCGTAACTGGGGTGTAAATGCTATAGATGGTTACCGTCTCGCATATACTAAGAACTGTGGTGATACCGTGTTTGTGAACATAGATAAGAGGATTGAGGTGGATGCACGTGATACATTCTCGTTAGTACTTCCTATAGACTACAAAAAGAATAAGCTTAATTTGTCTGTTTACAGTCTCAATGGGCAGCAAGATATTTATGCTTATAATAATACTGATAGCGTTACTATAACGCGTTATAATGAAAAGTTCCGCAAACGTGTTTTTGTGGAGGAAGGAACAGGCTCATGGTGTAAATTCTGTGTAGCTGGCATTGTTCGCCTTGAATTGTTGAAAGAGTCCTATAAGGATTTGTTTGTGCCTGCCTGCATTCATTATGATGATGAAATGCAAATTTCTGTTTATGACTCGATAAATAAGACATTTTCAGGATTCCCAGAATGTTTGGTTAATCGAGATGTCTATTGCTCAGATGTGTATGGTAGTTTGGAACAGTATTGTAAATATTATCTAAATATGGAAGGCCATTTTGGCGTTACTGCAACAGGAGCGTTTGTGGGTGAGGACTCATCTGCTGTGGATGTTAATGTTAGGATGATTTCAGATGCTGTGCTGGAGAATCCTAATTATCGTATGTTTTTTGTTGTGCTTGAGGACTCGGTTACGGGTTATAAGCAGCTGAATGGATATGCTGGAGGTGTATCTGGATATTTCTATGGATGGGAAAACCGTGAGACTTATGCCGAATGTGCTTATATGGATGTGGCCAGAGGGGTGGTAAATGGTCTTCAGGGGGGTGTCTGTACTCCAGAAGTGATGGAGGCTGATACTTACTATAACTATTCGGCAAGGCTTTCTCTGCCTTCTAATGTTACTCGAAAGGGAAAGGTGCATATTGCTATCATAGTATTGGATAGTGAGAAAGGCAATGTTGTTAATGCTTATAATTTGTGGCCAGATGCAGAAGAGTTTATGAGTGTGAATGATATCTGTGAGGATTCGAATATTGATGTAAAAGGATGCGGTGGATATGTAAGTGTGACGGCGGATGGAGAATTTGATGTGCGTATGTATGCTGCTAGTGGTATGATGGTAAGGGCTCTGAAGGGCTGTAGAGAAAAAGCTACTGTAGGAACTTTTGGCTTGCATGGGACATATATCATTCAGGTTATCAAGAAAAGTGGCGAATGTAAAACATATAAAATGCTTTTATGATGAATAACAGGAAAAATATCTTTTATATATTTATTGTAAGTTTGTTGTACTCCTTTGACGTTTTTGCTATTCCTGCATGGCCAGGGGTGCATCAGTTCCGTAAGTCAGATGGCACGCTGTTTCGATATAAGCTTGTTGGAGATGAGAATTTCCATGTCATGCAGTCTTTGGACGACGGATGTTTTTATGTCTTTGGACCGGATAGCTCGATTGTGGAGATTACCTCAGACCAATATACTAACGGACGTAAGGAAGCAAGGGGGAGAGTATGTAATAATGCCTCACAAAGACGTTCTTCATCTTTGTCAATAGGAAAGAAGAGAGGATTGGTCGTGCTTGTGGAATTTGCGGATGTGGCGTTTAATGAAAAATATACAAATGAGGTGTTTGATGGACTCATGAATGAGGATGGGTATAATCAATATGGTGCCACAGGAAGTGCAGGACAGTTCTTTAGGGACCAGTCACTTGGGGTCTTTGATCCGCAGTTCGATATTGTTGGACCGGTCACGCTTTCACACGATGCTAAATACTATGGAGAGAATGTGTCATTAGGATTCGTGTCGCAAGATGGAAAACCGGAACAGATGGTTATAGAAGCTTGTAAGCTTGTGGACGAGAAATGTGGGGTGGATTTCTCACAATATGATAATGATAATGACGGCTCAGTGGATTTTGTGTATTTTATCTATGCTGGATATGGAGAAAATTATACCAGCAATAGCGAGCATATATGGCCTCATCAGAGTTATATTGAAAATTTCGGATATAGTCTTGAACTTGATGGTAAAAAGATTAACCGTTATGCTTGTTCGTGTGAATTGAAATATGCTGCTGGCGATCAATTGGAGGGTATTGGTACTTTCTGTCATGAGTTTAGTCATGTTCTGGGATTGGCGGACTTGTATAATACCGAGTCGAGTGCATCATGTGTGAGTGTATGGAGTATCATGGAATCTGGCTGCTACAATAATGAATCACGCACGCCTTGTGGATATTCGGCTCATGAAATGTCTTTGCTTGGATGGCTTGAATTTACAGAACTTGAGGAAGCTAAGTTGGGTTATGAATTGCCTGAACTTTCAGGTAGTCATAAGGCTTTTCGTGTGTCTACAAGAAATGAAAATGAGTTCTTTGTGCTTGAAAACCGTCAGCAAAAAGGTTGGGACGCTTATATGCCATGTACCGGTATGATGATTACTCATATTGACTATGATGAGGCTTCATGGTCAAATAATACCTTAAACAACGATTCTTCGCATCCTCGATATCATGTGGTGGCTGCAGATGGTACTTGGGCATCCACTCATGAGGGGGACCTTTTCCCTGGTTCGACAGGAAACACGTCTTTTACGGATACTACATATCCGAATTCTCTTACATGGGACGGCGAGGAGACAGGCAAGGCTATCACGGGAATTAGGGAGGTTGATGATATGGTGTTATTCGATTTTCAACAGAAGAAACTTTCTACTCCGATAGTCTATGACGCAGAGGATGTTACTTCTTCGTCTTTCGTTGTAACATGGGATGCTGTGGAGAATGCGCAGAGTTACACTTTGACAGTTGTTGAGGACTTGCCAGATGATGAGAATCCTCTGCTTTTGAATGAGAATTTTAATAAAATGAATATAGGTGATTATCCTGAGGCTGATGTAAACGATATTTCATCATCTCTAGGAGATTACATGAATTGTGAAGGATGGAGAGGAAATGATGTGTACCAATGTGGTGGCATGTGTAGAGTGGGCTGTTATGGTGTTTCTGGAGCTCTTATATCTCCAGCTATAAATCTTTCGAATGCGGACAAGTATACTTTGGCATTCAGGGCGTGTGCTTTTACTGGCAAGAGTGCAAATATGTATGTTGTGCTATACGATTCTGTGGCAGAGTCTCAAGTGGCAAAGTTCTCTTATAAAGTAAAGACTGCAGAGCAGTATTTCCGTATTCCAATAGATGCGATAAGTGATAGGGTATCGGTGTCATTTCTTTCAAATCACGAACGTGTTTATATTGACGATTTGAAACTTATTGTTGGTGATGCTGACTCTTTGACTATTGCCAATGCTGATGCTCCAAAATATGTATTCTTTGGCATTACGGATAATAGGTATGAGGTGACAGGTATGAATTCTTCGCATACTTTTCACTATTACCTTCAGGCTATTATAGGCGATGCTATTTTCGATTCTGATCTTTCGGACACTTTGAGTGTGACTTTGATGGATGATGCTACATTTATAACGCCACAGATGTCTGTTCTGAAAGATGATGTAAGAGACTATAATACGAATGTAGCGGTCTATAATTTGAATGGAGAAAGGGTAAAACTGGATTGTTTGGAAAAATCTGGTGTCTATATTTTACGTCGTAATAATAGGATAAGAAAGATTGTTGTCAGATAAAGGAGGTCTTTACTACAGAATTTATATTTACGCTAATTTACGCTTGTAAAACGGCTGTTTTACGGGCGTTAAATTAGCGTTAAATGTTACAAAAACGAAATGTGCAAATTATTTGATGCTCGAATTTAGTCTTTCTTAAAAGCAACACTTCATAGTACCATGCGGATGGTACTCCCGTACTTTGCGAGAAAAACTGCAGTTTATTGCGCAGTGTACTAGAGTTTTTCCCGTAGAAAACTAAATCATACTCCTTGACCGCAGGTTGTTACCTCAAATTGGGCAAATACAAATTCTATGTTGCAAAGTCTACTTTGCAAAGTGGCATTTTCTTTCATATATAGACAAAGAATTATATCCGTTATGATAATTATTGTCTTTATAAAGTCTAAAACGTGATAAAATGGCAATGTATATGGCTTTGGAATGATGAAAATGTGTTATGGAGCAATGTTTTTTTTCTATTTATACTCCGGAGAAGAATGTTTATTGTGTAAAAATCATGAAATTATTTGGGTTTTATCTCGAATGAAATATCTAAATTTGCGTCGGATTTTTTCAGAATAATTTTATTCAAAAAAAATATGATAGATTTTAATGATAGTGACATGAAATGGAAGGTGGTCAAGTCTGAG
>JAILIJ010000366.1 GCA_024695315.1 Bacteroidaceae bacterium | reverse complement strand
GTGGCGCAAGAGGGCAGGGGACGTTCAAGTCTTGATGTTATACATGTGCCACTTGTTATGACTGGAGGGGTCGTAAAAGAACATAAAGAAATAAAAACGCTTATGAATCAGTCTGACTTGGCGGCAACCCTTCTCGGACTTATGGGAATAGATCATAAAGATTTTCCGTTTAGTCGAGACGTTTTGAGCAAATCATATACTCATCCTTCGGCAATCCATTGTTCAAGAGTCGAATTTACTTATTTTGATTCTACCGGTGTTACGACTTACGATTTAGATGGAAATATGGTTATCAATAGCTCAGATAAGGCTGGAGATGAGTATCGTGTAAAAGTCGGTAAAGCAATTCTGCAGACGTTATATAAGGATGCTGCTAATAGATGATTTCTGGGTGGATTCACTAAATAAAAGTGTAACGTAAAATTTTAATTATGAATACAGAGCAAAAACTTTTTTCTATACTTATACCATCTTGGAATAACTTAGAGTTTTTGAAGATATGTGTTGCGAGTATTCGCAAAAATTCTAAATATGACCATCAAATTATTATCCATGTCAATGACGGTACTGATGGTACGCTGGAATGGGTAAAACAGGAAGGATTGGAATTTACACATTCTAACGAAAACATTGGGGTATGCCTTGCTATGAACAGTATGCGCCCCTTGGTAAAGACGGATTACATGTTTTATATCAACGATGATATGTATGTCTTACCTGGATGGGATGAGGCTTTATATGAAGAAATTAAACGTTTGCCCGATAATAAGTTTTTTCTTTCTGGAACAATGATTCAGCCTCATTGGCCTCTTGACGTGTGTATAAATGCTAATTATGGAGAGTCTCCTGAGACTTTTCAAGAGGATAAATTATTGGCAGAATATAAAGACTATACTCGTGAGGATTGGATGGGTGCCACATGGCCACCAAATATCGTTCACAGAGACGTCTGGGACTTAGTGGGAGGATATAGTATAGAACTAACTCCTGGAATGTATAGTGACCCGGATTTTACAGCTAAGTTGTGGCTTGCTGGTGTAAGATATTTTAAGGGACTTGGAAATTGTAGGGTTTATCACTTCGAGACCAAGTCAACTGGCAGAGTAAAAAAGAATGATGGTTCTCTTCAATTCCTACTGAAATGGGGAATGACAAATTCAACATTAAGAAGAGATATCAGCAGACTTGGAGAGCCTTTTGTTGAGGATAATGTGGGTAAAATCCATGAAAAAGGCCTTAAAGCAGACCGTATTAGAAGTCGCCTCAAGGCCTTATGGAAATTGGCTACGAAGGGTTTTGGTATTCTTTCTCAACAATTTTTCCGAGCATAGTAATTTGATATACTGCTTGGATGCAGGCATTTATAAATCCTGCTTTGCCATCAAGAAAACCTTTCTTCAGTATATAAGCCTTGAAGAATCTAAAGGCAGGCTTAAATATAAGGGCGGCAGCACCATAGTGTTTGCCGCTTTTCTTTTTTACTTCGTTTTCTGTATATTGGTTTATCTTACGGATACAGTCGTAGACGCTATCATTTGCAAGATGCTCAAAAGCTAAATCTTTACGTTTTCGAGGTATCTTGGTTGTTGGTCCTTGGACTGTAGGAAACGTATGTACTTCAGCTGGCCATACTGTTCCTTCGCGCTTGAAGAATCTTAATATATAGTCAGGGTAAAAAGCGTGCATAAACTGTCCCATAAAATAGTTCTTGCGTGGAATCCATAATCCGGCTGTATTATTATTTTTACGAGTGAAATCATATAGATATTTACGTAGCTCATCACTTACGATTTCATCGGCATCAACTACAAGAACCCATTCACTACTTGCTGATTGAATGGCAAAGGTACGGGCTGGCTCTGCGCTAACACAGTCTCCTTTAGGAAAAGTAACCACTTTACAGCCGTATTCATTGGCTATACTGACGGTATTGTCTGTACTTTCCATGTCGCAGATGACTATCTCATCAAAATTTTTTACAGAATCAAGTACCTTTTTTAGATGCTTTTCTGCATTGTATGTATTTATTACAACAGATATTGCCATACTTTTTTATTTTTCTAATCTTTGACTACAAGATTATTTGTGTTCATTCTTGCCATATAGCTTTGTATAAATGCTTTCAGCTTTCTTTCTAGTTTATATTGAATGTCTTTGTAGCCGCTTTTATTTAGTATATTATTCTCAAGTAGTTTGTCCTTATTCGTGTCATAAAGTGCCGTGGACTTTTCACCATCAAATTGTAGAAGTATTCCATTCTGAACAATCTGGTATATATCATTCTGGAATCCTACATGGAATGTTTGCTCTGGGGCTGTGTCAAGTAGGTTAGCACCGAAAGCTACATAAGGTCTTTTACATCCTGTATAACTTAATATCGTTGGCATTATGTCTATATGTTGACCGATGCCTTTTATTTTTCCTTTACAGAACGTTGAGTCTGTAGGATGATAGAATATTACAGGAACTTTGTATGTACCGAAATCTGTTTGATATTCCTTTTTGTCACTCATGTTGGTATGGTCGCCCGTAAGTACAAATAATGTATTATCATACCATGGTTGTTTTTTGGCACAGTCAAAGAATTTTTTTAGCGCCATGTCAGAATATTGGATAGTTTTATAGATAGGAAGTTTACCCTCTTTATAAACATCCTTGTATTCTGATGGAATTTGGAATGGGTGATGAGATGTTAGGGTGAAGATTGTTGTGGCGAAAGGCTGCTTCATTGTTGACATTTTCTTTGCATAGAATTGCAAGAATGGTTCGTCCCATATTCCCCAGTGGTGATCCCAGTCTGCATCATTAGCATATTCTGTACGTCCATAATATTGGTCGTAGCCTGCACTTCTAGAGAATCCATCAAGACTTAGTGAACCGTTGTCAGCACCATGAAAATATGCTGTTTGATATCCCATATTCTTTAGTTCTGTTGCCACGCCTCTGATGTTGTTTAGAGCAGCATGAGAGGTGAAGAAGGATTCTACCATTAGTGGAATGGATAAGTGGACGGAAGCTTGGCCGTCTATACTGCTATGGCCATTAGAGAACATCATCTCATAAGTTTTGCTTTCTTGCATAAGAGAATCAAGAAATGGCATATAGCCTGTATCTTTTGGTTTTCCGTTAAGATAGGCAGAATACTCGCTGCCAAAGCTTTCAAGAATGATAATAACAACATTTGGATGTTGTGGATTTTCTTTTACGGCAGGGTGGACAGGTGAGTATATTTTGTTAAGCTCTTCTTCTGTATAGTAATTATAATTAGGAAACGCTCTTTTTCCAATTGTCCTTATTATTGAAAATGGTGTGTTCAGTACTAATGCCGAATGGACTGGCTTTGCTGTGTATTCCTTTGCATCCTTATTGTTGAGTGGGCGTAGTTCTGGGTCGAATCCACCTCTAATACCTCCAATTATGATTATTGTTGATACTATTAGGCCGATCATGGCTTGAACACCGTCTCTCCAGTTTAACTTTTCAGTATTGCCGAATGTTGGATGTTGATAAAATTTCCACATGCCCCATAACATCAGAATGAATAGGACTATGAAATACCAGTGGTTGAGAAATTCTATCCCCAAAACTCCTGTTACATTATCGTTCTTAAATTCTGTGAACACAGATGATGTGCATCGTCTGCCTATGAATTGGAAATATACAGCATCCATAAGATTTGCCATCCAACAAAGCGCATTTGTTATTATAAATATAACTTTTGTAGTTTGCTGATACCTGTCTTTCTTGAGAAGTGGAATCGGTATAGTAACAAATACAATATATAGTATATTTACGTAGCATATTGTAGCCCAGTCAAACCTAATACCGCCTTGGTAAATCTTTGCCATATCAGCTATGTTTATGTCAGAAAAGCGTCCCCAGTTTTCTAACATAAATGCAATTCTACAAATGATAAGGCATACCAATGCCATGATAAGATTACAAGCAATAGGTATGAAAAATTCTTTTATGGGTAGATATTTATAAATCTTCATCAGGAATATTTTTTGAATCTGCTATTTTAGACTCTTTGTCTATTGAATCGAGTAGGATAATGTGTGTTCTTGTAGAAAAGAATCACACATTACCAACTGTCAAAGTGTTTATTTTTTTACTTATGTTCTCCCAAGTATACATGCTATCATCATCCTCGTTTATATGGGTTCTACCTTCGTTCGTAAGAAGCATATCACGGGTGAAACGGTAGCTTGAATATGCAATGCTGTTTGTGGGATCAAAATGGGCTGATTTTATATCCATAATACCACATGCAAGCTCGTATGCTAAATCATTGGTGAAATACTTGTCTTTATTTGCTATAAGGGCGTCATAACGTTCTTTGTGTTCTTGTATGAATCTGTCAGAACAGTAGACGAATAACGGTATTCTTACTGGTCCAAATCCTTTGAAATTAGGGGATCTTTGGCCAAATGGTAATGTGCCGTGGTCAGAGAAGTAGAACATACTTGTTAAATTCAAATGCTCTTGGCAGTAATTGAACAATTCATGAAGAATATGATCTGTAT
This sequence comes from Bacteroidaceae bacterium, assembly GCA_024695315.1. Classification (GTDB taxonomy): domain Bacteria; phylum Bacteroidota; class Bacteroidia; order Bacteroidales; family Bacteroidaceae; genus Minthosoma. Next base: position 2,376 of record JAILIJ010000366.1, on the reverse strand, counting down.
AATGGAGTGACGTCCTGAACTGTTCAACGAAGTCATCCTTTGGAGTATTTGCAGCTTCACAATATGATGCAGGATAACGGTTTATAAAATTGAAGTGACTTCCTTTTAGGTGTACTACGAGGAAGTTATTTTTATTAGGGTCCAGTTCTTGAAGAAAATCCAAAAGTGTCTCATCATATTGAACTTTTCCAAAGTCCTGTTTTGTCCATTTTGCCACATCTGACGATTCTGCAACCAGAGTTATTGGAGTATCTGCTGCTCCAAGATGTCCTTGATTGCTATACCAGTGAGTGGCATACCCAAGTTTCTTGGCAATATCAATTATAGAGCATGATGCGTAGAATTCCTTATCATTGTATTGATTGCGTTCTGTGAGAGCACGTTCAAGTGTAGGCACGGTCTGGTTGGCACAGGAATAAGCATGAGGCATTATAATGAAATGCTTACTGTCTTCTGCTTTCATCTTTGAAAGCCAAGGAGTTGTTTCGCGAGGTTGAGGCGAATAGGCACTCATGAAATCACGTGAAGCACTCTCACCGATAACCATAAGTATTGTATGAGGACGGCTGTTGTCGAGAGGTACTAAAGGTGTTACTTCAAGACTTTTCAATCTTGATTCTTGATTTTCTTTATAGATGTTATTTCGTTTGCTATAGTCTTTTATTATAAGCCAAAGGTTTGAAATGCCTGTTCTAGATAATGCTCCTCTTTTCGGCTTAATGATATAGTATATGAAGAATATTGCAAGTATAGTTTCTGCTCCAACTATCCATATAGGAAGATGTTTATTAGGAACATTTAAGAGCATTTGATTTGAATAAATGATGCCTGTGATAGCTAGTAGTCCAAGTGTGAAATAAAGAATTACTTTAGCTGCATTGAAAGAATGAAAGAATTCAATTATTTCATTAATATGAGTCTCTTGAACTATTTTCATTCCATTTTCATCGATACATACTCCATAAATTAGGTAATAACCTAACTGAAATATACATGGTAATAGTAAGAGTATTTCAAGAACTGAAATGAAAGGCATAATACAAGGATAATTAATTGCTATGGAGTAAAGAGAGCATAGCATTCCCCAACAATATGCGCCAAATGTCAAATCTGTATAGTTGTCATAGTCGCTCTTGATTTTTCTGTTTGTTAAGTGAAAAAGTAGAGGAAAGGTTATCATCCATATGAGGCTTATAAATGCTGGAAGGATAAGCCAATGCCAACATAGCTCTTTTTCTGCAAGAGCAAGTGGCAGAGAGACTAGGATACTTGTTATTCCAAATCGAAATCCTTGTTGGTGTCTTGATGGTTTTGATATGCTCTTGTTCAAACCATAATAGAGTGCTATGTTTAGCGCATATAAAATTGCTACACTTAGCAAAAAAACTATTATATATTCTTTCATTATCTATACTTTAATGGATTGAAGTTATTTATTGTTTTTATTCTGTTCTGCTACAGGGTCATAACCGAATTTTTTAATGAACTTTTCTCTAGATCTTTTCCATCGGTTATGTGACCAAAGCCAAAATTCTGGTTGGTCATTGATGGACTTTTCGAGTTCTTTGTAGTATGTTTCTGTTATTTCCCAGTTAGGAATATCTTTGCTTTCCTTACATATCAATTTGAATTCAAGATTATAATATCCTCTACGAGGACGTTTTATGTCAAGATAAAGACATCTGTCGTTGAAACGTTTTGCAAGAGTTTCGGCGCCTGTTAGTACAGGAGTGTCATGATTGAGAAAGAATGTCCAGTAGTGTATACTATTCCAAAAAGGAACCTGATCTGCAATATATCCGATTACCATAGGACATTTTTCACGGTTGCATTCTATTCTTTTACGTAATATGTTAGACATCGGAACACATTTAGACTCCATTCTCTCACGTATGTGAAGGAAAAGCTTGTCGAACACTCTGTTTTCCATTACGTGATAAATCTGACACACATAAGTGCTTGGCTGAATTTGAAGTCCTAATGATGTTACCCATTCCCAGTTGCAGTAATGTCCAAGGAATACGGATGATGATTGCCCTTTATCTTCTGCCTCTCTCAATAATTCAGTATGAGAGAATTTAACTCGTCTACTTATTTCCTTTTTGCTTATGGACATAAGTTTTATTGTTTCTACGAAATAATCAGCAAGGAAATGGTAGAAACCTTTTTCTATTTTCTTTATTTCCTCTTCTGTTTTGTTAGGAAATGAGTCTGTAAGGTTTTTGCGAACAATCTTTTTTCTGTATCCAACAATTTTATAGATTATAATATATAATCCATCTGATATTATGTAAAGAATACAAAGTGGAAGTAGTGAAAATGCATAAACGAAAGTATAGAGAAAACCGTAGAGGATTTTCTCTCCGAAATTTAATG
>JAILIJ010000358.1 GCA_024695315.1 Bacteroidaceae bacterium | reverse complement strand
GGTAGACTGTCCTGCTACACTAACAGTAGCTGTCGCACTGCTAGAATTAAGATATCCATAAAAATTAAGAGAATATGAGCCAGCAAGAAGAGTAATATCCTGAGAAAGAGTAATATTCACATTTTTTCCCCAGCGATAACGAACCCAATATGTATTGCTTCCACAATTAGATTCCACTTCGGAAAGTTTAGCGCGATTAGAGAAATTACCCCAATTACTCTCATCTTTATTCAATGCCGTCATGTCCCACTCGTTTCCATTGCTATATGAAACGGTCCATCCTTCTGGTTGGTAAATAGCTCTATCAGATCTTGGATTCTGATAAACAGAAATACTACCTTCAAAACTTGGATTTGTGATATACGTACTTGTCACATCTTTCTGTGCCCAAGTCGAACCACCCATAGCAGCAACGGCTGCAAAACAAAGTAATTTTCTTAGATCCATAGTTGTGTTAAGATTAAGTTGTTTAAGATTAAGTTGATAATTTAATTTTTGGTTGATTTCAATTCTTATTCATATCAGGCCAATTTAGATTACGGGGAAGAGAGATGTTCTTCAACGGTCTAAAAAGGGAAGTGTCATAAAAGAAAACATTTTTTCTAAATCTGACGCGGCAAATATACAAATTATCATTATAATTCCCCCAAAAAAATCAAAAGAATTATCACAAAAAGCAAAAAAAAGTTATTTTTTTCGCAAAATGCTATTCTGTTTGCAATCTAAAATAAAAAAATGAATGTCCAATTTGTGTAATAAATCAATTTATCAGGTTCAGCAAAGTCTCACCTACGTGAAGTAAAAAAATATAGTGATGTAATATAGACGTAAAAGGGGCGAAAAAAGAACAAAAAGACAAAATAAAGAATAAAAGGAACGAAAAAGAACAAAAAAGCCATTTTTCATCTATAAAAATATCTATATTTGTGGCGCATTTTTGAAGCAACTATTTACGAACCTGATACGAAGGTGATACGAACCGTTGCCGAAGAAATTTACAGGAAAAAAATATCCTGACTTCAACAAAAAAACGAGTGTAGTAAAAAATAGAAATATATAATATTTAAGTTCCATTTTTCCTATACACTTACGTAAATGTAACATTTTTTTATTGACGGAAATGTTAATATAGGGTATTTTATTCTTTTGAGAAATATAAAATACATATATTTGCACGGAAAAACTTATTTTAACAAACGTGAATATGAAAAAAATCATTACTCTTGTGGCAGTAGCCATACTTTCAACAACAGCTATGTTTGCTCAATACGGCAATGCATACGGAAACAGTTCTTCTGCACACAATGATTATCAGTACGGTGGCTATGACTACGATAGTCATAGCAAATACATCGGATTCCGCATCGGACCAGCATTTTCTTTCGTAAATAGCGATGATCCAATGCTTGATGGTAGCAGTACAAAAACAGGACTTAACCTCGGTGTAGCAGTAGGTTTACCTCTATCAGATACTCTCCCACTCTATTTTGAAACAGGTCTTTACTATACAGCCAAAGGTGGTAATGGAAAGTATCTTGGTTCTAAGTTCAAGTACAACCTTAATTACCTCGAAGTTCCACTTGTATTCAAGTATAGACACTATTTTGACGAGCACTTTGCAATTCACCCATTCATTGGTGTATATGCAGCACTCGGAATAAGTGGACAGATTAAGGACTTCGGAAACAAAGAGGCATACAGCTCTTTCTCATCTGACAATGATAACTCATTCAAACGTACAGATGCAGGATTGAAGTTTGGTTGTGGTGTAAGCTACGACATGCTATACGCAGAACTCGGATACGACCTCGGTTTGTCAAACATCTGCCATGATAACTTCGAGAGTTCTAACAACAACTGTATAGTTCTCAATATCGGAGTAAACTTCTAATTTGAACTTTTAGCTCCTTACAAAGGAAAAAATATACGCAGAAATTCTTTCAGGACAACTTTTATAGCTGACGAAATGAATTTCTGCGTTTTTTTATTCTCTACAAAAAGAAAAAGACGACTAATCAGCCGTCTTTCCTCCCATAATATCAATAAGTTCGTTTGTAATAGCTTGTTGACGTGACTTATTATACAATAAAGTCAATTCCTGTAACAATTCCTTGGCATTATCGTCTGCAGTCTGCATAGCCAACATTCTTGCAGCATGTTCAGACGTTACAGAATCCAACAATATGCCATACATTTTGGAATTGAGCATCTTAGGATGCAAGTCTGCCATAAGTTCTGAAGGACCAGGTTCTGTAAGATAAAGCGAAACGTCTTTTTGATTCTCGTCTTTTTGTATAGATTCATCTGGATTAAACGCAAATGAATCGTCTTTTTTCCTCAAGCAGTCATTTCCCAAATCGAGCCATTCAGACGTAATTATCTGAGCCCCCATATTCTTAAAATGATGGTATAGAATCTCCACTCCATCAATTTTTCCCTCAGCATAAAGATGAATAAGATGCTCAACAAGGAAAGCCGCATGTGAAAAGGCATCAGCCTTAGGATTTCCAACGTAGTCCGTAAGCAGATAATAATCCAACAAGACATTATAATCCGTCTTATGTATTTCATGAGCAATCTTCTTTCCTATAGGCACAACAAGAACTTCCTTGCCTTGTTGCTTATACTCTTCGAGCTTTCTAAATGTTTCCTTTACAATATTGGAATTAAAAGCTCCACAGAGTCCAGATGAAGACGAAATAGAGACAAGAGCAATTCTCTTACATCTCTCTGCACATGGCATGTCATGACACTCTTCACCATCGGCCTTAGACGGCTGCAAACAGTCAACTATCTTCTGCATCTCATCGACATACTCCAAAAATGTCTGGGTAAGTGTCTGAGTGCGGTGTAGCTTAGCACTTGCCACCATACGCATGGCACTCGTCGTCTTCTGAGTAGTCTGTACAGAGAGTATACGCCCCTTTATTTCCTTTAAGCTTGCCACCTTTGATGAAATTAAAATTAATAATTTATATTTCGGAAGTAGTTAAAACGAAGTTAAATTGTTGTAAAAAAGACGATTGTTGTGACGCTAATTGCTTCGCGAACAAATCGTAATTATCAACTCTTATTTTTCAATTACTCTCCTATAGCTCCTCTTTTACTTCCAGCAAGTAAAGCTTTTGCCAAACTTGTGAAACTTGAGTTTATAATCAATTTATCCGTAGTAAAGAGCCATATACTCTACTCTACGCTTATTGTAGCTGCAACATTCTCAATGGCCCTGCTAACCTCATCATCAATCTTTCCTTGATGCAGAGGACCAAGTATATCCTCCTTATGAGCAGTTCTAAGTACATCGATAAACTTGCGTTCAAATTCACTAACCTTTTCTACTGGTACATCACGTAAGAGTCCATGTGTTCCAACATAAAGGATAGCAATTTGTTCTTCAACAGCCATCGGGCTATACTGCTTTTGAATGAGCAGTTGTGAGTTCTTGCGTCCCTTGTCTATGGTGAAAGCCGTTACAGGGTCCATATCTCCACCAAACTTAGAGAAACTCTCAAGTTCTCGATACTGTGCTTGGTCAATCTTCAATGTTCCAGCCACTTTCTTCATGGCCTTCAACTGTGCATTACCACCTACACGGCTGACTGAAATACCAACGTTAATTGCAGGTCTAACACCTTGGTTAAAGAGATTAGTCTCAAGGAATATCTGTCCGTCAGTAATTGAAATAACGTTTGTAGGAATATATGCGCTGACATCTCCCGCCTGAGTCTCAATAATTGGCAAAGCGGTGAGTGATCCCCCACCCTTAACTTTTCCTTTAAGGCTTTCTGGCAGGTCATTCATCTTCTCTGCAACCTCCTGCTGAGCAATAATCTTAGCCGAACGCTCAAGAAGTCGAGAGTGCAAGTAGAATACATCACCCGGATAGGCCTCACGTCCTGATGGACGCTTCAATATCAAAGAAACTTCACGATAAGCAACAGCTTGTTTTGAAAGGTCATCATATACAACAAGAGCATGGCGACCAGTATCTCTAAAATATTCACCAATAGCAGCTCCAGCAAAAGGTGCAAAATACTGCATAGCTGCAGGATCAGACGCAGTTGCGCTGACGACTATAGTATAGTCCATAGCCCCTTTCTGCTTTAGGGTATTTACAATAGTTGCTACTGTAGAACCCTTTTGACCAACAGCCACATAAATACAATATACAGGATTTCCAGCCTCATAGTATGAACGCTGATTTATGATTGTATCAATAGCAATAGCTGTCTTACCTGTCTGCCTATCTCCAATAATCAACTCACGCTGTCCTCGTCCGATAGGAATCATGGCGTCTACGGCCTTGAGTCCAGTTTGGAGTGGTTCGTTAACTGGCTGACGGAAAATAACCCCTGGAGCTTTTCTCTCAAGTGGCATATCAACCAGTTCTCCAGATATAGGACCCTCTCCATCAATAGGCTGACCAAGAGTGTCGACGACACGTCCGATAAGCCCTTCTCCGACAGGCACAGAGGCAATACGTCCCGTACGCTTTACGGTATCTCCCTCCTCAATATTGTCAGTAGGTCCAAGAAGTACAGCACCGACATTGTCCTCCTCAAGGTTCATCACAATGGCCTGCATGCCATTGTCGAACTCAAGCAGTTCACCAGCCTCAGCATTACGTAGTCCGTATGCTCGTACCACACCATCACTGACCTGAAGGATTGTTCCCACCTCGGCTTCTGCCCCCAGCGTATCTTCCTTCTCGATATCAGCGAGCTGCTGACGCAACATAGCTGTTACTTCACTAACTTTTATTTGTTCCATAATCTTTTTCTAATGTTTAATAGCTTAGTCTGATAGCTATAGTCATAGCGTATATCTCCGATTCTGATTCGGAACCCTCCTATAAGTTCAGGACGAATAGATGTCACAAGCTCAACCTTGTGTCCAGTCTTGGCTGAAACCTTCTGCGTAACCCGTTCCAACACTTCAGCATCCATTTCCTTGGCGGTTTCGAAAACCACACGGTCAATGCCATGTTCTTCTCGGTAAATATCACTATAGACAAAGATGATGGTGCGCATATAGGATTCGCGCCCATGCTTGATGACAAGCTTCAGAAAACGGTCGTATAAAGAACCGTCCACATCGTCGCCACTTGCGGTAGCCAACAATTGAAGCTTTTTCTCAGGAGTGATGCGAGGACTTATGAGCACCGACTGCAACTCAGGTTCTGCCGTCATAGACTTTTGCAGCATGCTGAGATGGATGTACACCTTATCGTCTACCCCATTGTCACGTGCTTCTTCAAAAAGCGCACGAGCATATCTTGTTGCAATACTTCCGTTGTTCATACGAAAAAATGATAACTTGAATTTAACAATTACCTGAACAATTACATGTAGGCAAATACTGAAGATATGAACCTATAGGTTGTCTATCATCTTAAGTATAGCCTTCTTCTGTTCTTCATCGTCCTGCATCTTTTCACGAATGATTGTCTCAGCCACTTTTAACGCCATGTCGGCAACCTCACCTTTCACATCTGCGAGAGCCTCTTCCTTGGCACGCTGAATGGCTATTGCAGACTCCTGAGCAATCTTCGATGCTTCAGCAGAAGCCTGTTCATGCGCTGCCTGAACAATCTTTGTCTTTTCAACCATAGCTCCAGCAACAATCTCCTGCTTCTGACTCTTAGCTTCAGCAAGCAGACGTTCTCCCTCTTCCTTAATTCCGGCAAGTTGCTTATTGGCTTCTCGCGCAGATAGAAGAGACATCTCGATGTATTCCTTACGCTTGTTTACCATCCCTATAATAACTGGGAAACCGAATTTGGCCAGTATGAAGAAGACGATACCAAAAGAAAGAATCATCCAGAATAGGAGACCTGGATCTGGTGAAAGTAAATTCATATTTTTCTAATTAAAAGAAGAGTGTCAAAATACAAGCTACAATAGCGAAAAGTCCACAACCTTCAACAAATGCAGCAGAAAGAATCATTGCAGAACGTATGTCACCTGCAGCACTTGGCTGACGAGCGATAGACTCCACTGTTGACTTACCAATTGTTCCGATACCATAACCTGCACCAAGTACTGCTATTCCAGCTCCGATGGCTGCACCTAATTTTGCGAGGCCTGCGCCTGCTGCGACTTCAAGTAACATAATCTTTGTATTTTTTAATTGTTAATAACTTACTTTTTATTTACGGTAATTCCCGCAATTATGAATATATTTATAATAATCACTCATTCTGCGCTAATCCTATGAAACTTGCTGTGAGAAGCGTAAATACGTAAGCTTGAACGAAAGCCACAAGCAACTCAAGACAATTCATAAAAATGGAGAACAAGACGCTTAAAATTGTCATTGGCAATCCTAATACTGCTCCACTCTGCCACGCCACAAATATGATACACGTGAGAGAGAGTATAATCGCGTGTCCCGCAAAAATATTTGCAAAGAGACGAATTGTTAATGAAAATGGTTTTGTGAAGACACCTATAAACTCTATAGCTGGCATAATAGGAAGCGGAGCCTTGAGAAATACAGGAACCTCAGGCCAAAAGATACTCTTAAAATATGCCTTAGGAGCAAAAAAGTTTATGGCTATCCATGAGGCTATGGCGAGAGTCATAGTCACGGCTATATTTCCAGTAAGATTGGCACCTCCTGGAAATATCGGTATAAGACCAAGTAGATTACAAGTTAGAATGAAAAAGAATATAGTTCCTAAATATGGCGAAAACTTCTCATATCCATGTCCTATATTAGCTTTTGCCACATCTTGATCAAGAAAGTCTATAACAGCCTCCATCATACCCACAAATCCGCCTGGCGCCTTATCATACCCATTACGTTTGTACCATGCCGCAAGAGACAGGATTACAGAGCACAATAATATACATACAATGAAGAGTTGGAGCACATTCTTTGTGATAGAAATATCGAATGGTCGTACACCAGCCTCGTTAACTATCTTGCCACTAGCCTGGTCGATATGGTATCCATTGTACGACTCACCTCCTTCGAGCCTATTAGACATGAAAACATCCAGCCCTTTATCAGAGCTGTATAAAATACACGGAAGCGGTATAACGGCATTTCCAGCGATATGCCATTCATAGGCATCGCCGATGTGTCCCATAATAATGTCTTTCACGTTGAGCTGACTATCCTTAGGCTCAGCATTACCTTCTGCAGCACTTGCACCTGCCGCATATCCGAGTATCAATAGCAATATGTAAAGTACTCTTTTCATAATCTTTAATTATGCTATTTTTTTCTTGTAACAACGTATGTCTCAATTGCAAGATTAAGGAGATAGAATACTACTGCACTTGCAGCAAAAATAATCCTATGCGTACTCTCTCCGATGTAGTTGAGACCAATAAGTATTAAAGCGAGAGTTATGAATACCTTACAGAACTTACTCAACATATATGTTTTCATCCATTTACTGCCTTGTAGTGAAGCTTGATTCATGTATCCTTCATAATGTCCAATAATAAATGACATAATCATTTCTATGATCCAGTACACCACAAGAATCATAGGATATAACCCAAACCAATATTGAGGGAACCACAACTTACATGCTACCCCTGCTAATATTCCTAACAGACATAGGATAGTGGCGAAGAACTGAAGTTTTACTCGCATACTATAGTTACTTTATTGTTTTCCACTTTAAGCACTCCGCCACCTATTTCGATGACATCGTCGTCAACAGTAACCTCACCTTCACACACCGCAGCAATCATTGGAGCGTGGCCATCAAGTATTTCCATCAATCCTTTGACTGCTGGGAATCTGACGTGTGTGACTTGGCCGTCGTACTTTACACCTTGTGGAGTTATAATTCTTAAAAACATATTCTTTACTTAGCTTGTTCAGCAAGTTTCTTTGCCTTTTCAAATGCCTCTTCTATGGTTCCGACATTGAGGAATGCCTGTTCTGGTATATCATCACACTCACCGTCGAGAATCATCTTGAACCCCTTGATAGTATCTTCTATATTTACCATAACACCAGGCACACCAGTAAATTGCTGTGCTACGGCAAATGGCTGTGAAAGGAATCTCTGTACACGGCGTGCACGGCTTACCGTAAGTTTATCTTCGTCTGAAAGCTCTTCCATACCAAGAATAGCAATAATATCCTGAAGTTCCTTCTGTCGCTGAAGAATCTGTTTAACTCTTTGAGCCGTATTATAATGCTCTTCTCCCACGACATTAGGATCGAGAATACGAGATGTAGAATCAAGTGGGTCTACAGCTGGATAAATACCCAACTCTGCAATCTTACGATTGAGAACTGTAGTAGCATCAAGATGTGAGAAGGTCGTTGCTGGCGCAGGGTCAGTCAAGTCATCTGCTGGTACATATACAGCCTGTACAGATGTAATGGAACCATCTTTTGTGGACGTGATACGTTCCTGCATCTGTCCCATCTCCGAAGCCAATGTAGGCTGATAACCAACCGCTGAAGGCATACGTCCAAGAAGTGCAGACACTTCAGAACCAGCCTGTGTGAAACGGAAGATATTGTCGATAAAAAGAAGAATGTCTCGTTTCTCTCCAGTAGCCTTTCCTGCATCACGGAAACTTTCTGCAACCGTAAGTCCAGAGAGAGCAACAGAGGCACGTGCACCAGGTGGCTCATTCATCTGTCCAAACACAAGACTAACCTGCGACTTTTTCAGTTCTTCCTTGTCTATGAGGCTAAGGTCCCAATGTCCTTGATCCATAGCTTCCTTAAACTTGTCACCATAACGTATTACTCCAGACTCAATCATTTCACGCAAAAGGTCATTACCCTCACGTGTACGCTCTCCGACTCCTGTAAAAACAGAGAAACCATTACCCTTCTTGGCTACGTTATTTATCAGTTCCTGAATAAGCACAGTCTTTCCGACACCAGCACCTCCAAAAAGTCCAATCTTACCACCCTTAGCATAAGGTTCTATAAGGTCGATAACCTTAATACCCGTGTATAGAACTTCCTGCGCAGGAGTGAGTTCGTCAAATTTTGGGGCTTCTCTATGTATAGGAAGTGAACCTTCGCGTGACATAGATTCCATACCGTCAATAGGCTCCCCACAAACATTCATTAGACGTCCCTTAACCTGGTCACCAACTGGCATAGTTATAGGTTGTCCTTGTGCCTCTACAATCATACCACGGCGTAATCCGTCTGTACTCTCCATAGCTACACAACGTACAGTATTTTCACCTAAATGCTGCTGCACCTCGGCAATTAACTTATGAGCATCATCACGCTCTATAATAACAGCCTCATGAATACGTGGGAGATTATCGGGTGGGAACTGTACATATACTACCGGACCAATAATCTGGGATATCTTTCCAATAACCTGTTTCATTGCTACCTGTAAAAAATTTTTTCAACCGCAAATGTGCAAAATAAAATTGAGACAGAAAAAACTTTTCTGTATCTTTTTTCGTTTTTTCATCCAAAAAGAGTCTTTTTTATGAGTAAACTGGTTTATCTTTGCAATTAGAAATAACACTTTACGAAATGATTGATTACGTTCACGGAATTGTTGATGAACTAAGCCCAACAACAGCCACAATTGACTGCCACGGAGTAGGCTATTTCTGCAACATTTCTCTTAATACTTATACAGCTATTCAAGGCAAGAGCGAAGCTCGCCTTTATGTTTATGAATCTATACGAGAAGATGCATGGGTTCTTTTTGGTTTTGCATCTAAAGAGGAACGTGCGCTCTTCCTAATGCTCATCTCCGTAAGCGGTGTCGGCGGTAATACTGCAAGAACCATACTTAGCTCATATTCACCAGCTGAGGTATGCGACATTATAACTACAGAAAATGAAAAATTCCTCAAGAGCGTCAAAGGACTTGGCACAAAAACAGCACAGAGGATTATCGTGGAGCTAAAGGATAAAGTTGCAAGCCTCAACATTCAAAGCGGCGGTTCTGCAAACCAACTTAGCAACGATACTGGCATTACAGTATCCAACAAGGAAGTACACGACGAAGCCATCGAAGCTCTCAAGATGCTTGGTTTTCCACCTGCTCCAGTCACAAAGACTGTACGTACTATTCTCAAGGATCAACCAGATGCCGCTGTAGAGAATGTCATTAAACTTGCTCTCAAGATGTTGAAATAACCTGTGGCTTCATACTTTTTTTACTTCCTAAGCACAATATTATAAACATTTTTTCGTTTCTAATACTAGTGTAAGAAAAGAATTAGGTTTTGAAAGTTACATCTCGCAACATATTAAATATAATACTTGCAACTATTAGCATCAGCGCTATTGCTTCACAAACAAATGGCAATAGTGCTTTTCTGCGTATTATACCCAACATCGTAAATACTTCAAATGAACTTAGTGACTCACCTTCTTCTCCACAAGTAAAAGATGTTAATGTAGTAGAAGATGACTCCATAAAAGTTAAGAAAACGGACTATCCTCAAGGTAACCATCCTGAGGACTACCCTATGGACCTTCAGGACCCAGAAAACCTGAAGCATGACGAAGGTACGTACGACGAGAAAAGTGGATACTACAAAGTTGGTACAAAACTTGGAGACAACTACCTTAGCGCCCCTATTCTCATGACTCCAGAGGAATATCTGAA
>JAILIJ010000354.1 GCA_024695315.1 Bacteroidaceae bacterium | reverse complement strand
AGTCAATGCTTGAAGAAGTTGCAGTAGATGTAACCGCACCTGTAGATACATTCAATGTTGCACCGGTTATCCAAACATTATCACCAGCAGTGTTGGTGAGCGTAATGTTTGACCAAGTTGCTGCAACTGGCATGGTAATATATAACTGAAGTATTGCAATAGTATGTTGGAAATCAAATACGAGTTCATGAGTATCATTACTAGCACATTGCTCATCATTTGTTGACGACGGTGCACACATATAGTCGTAGGTTGTTCCTATGGTTGTGAGGATTCCATCTTGACCTGTAAGACTGATAGGAACAGCATCGTATCTGACATTAGCAGCAAGATTACCGTTATAAGGCGTATAAGCTGCATAAGTATTACCTTCCTTCAATCCCCATCCGGCTCCATCGAATGAAGCATAGTGGGCATCATTTTCACAATCGGCAGGTACTGTGATTTCCTGCTTTGCTTGATTGTTGGTTGTTGGAGCAACAGGAAATACACCTATAGCGTCGGTATTTGCCCATGAAAAACTAATAGAATTTTCTCCTGCAGTAAGGAGTGTACGTGATTCATCATCAAACTCAAAAGGATGACTTTGAAGTGTTACTTTATCAATATTACCAGTCTCTGTGGCATTATTGACTGTATCTGCAAACTCTGATGTACATGAAGCAAGAAGAGATAAAGAGAGAATCGTAAAAAAGGATTTCTTTATTTTTTTGAATGTCTTAAATTATTGTTAACCCGAGTTCCCGACTATAGTTATCACATCAAATAGGAATATGAACATTGAATTTGCAATATTCTTGGGAATTATCTGAAACAGGAACTCTTTTACTAATTATTTATAGTCTAAGCAATTTGAAATCTTTAATCTGAGATTTCTAATCAATAGTCATATTACGTTCACGAGCAGCAAAAGGAATATCGCTTCCCTTTATAACCTGTTGATTATTGTTCTGTGCTTGACTACCAGCAAGAATAGATGCACGGATTCTTGGTTTACACACCTCACTTAGAGGTGACAAATACTTCATTTTTTTCATTATGCTAAAATATAAATTTAAAAATTAGATAATATAATGTATAATTGATTATAAGAAAAAGGCATATTAAAAGGAGAGAAATGTTGTTACAAATTCACCTATTGCATAACATTATCATCAAATTATTGTATTTTTTCGACTGTGAAGTTGTGTATATATTAATAAATAGGCAAATAAAACCATAGAAAAAACACATTTTACTCACAAATTAGTGTCTTTCACATTTTATTATACTGATTTTCTCGACACGACGAAGCACAAATGAATGAGACTGGTTTGATTCTATTTTTTCATAACACTAATTTAACGCTTGTTAAACGGCAATTTAACGGACATAAAATTGAAGCAAAAACGAAATGTGCATAAATATATCGGGATGACTCACTATAAAGAATGAGTTATTAACATGGATGCAATAAAAAAGTCCAAGTTCCATTTCAAGGAATTGGACCTCTATTATTACACATAATATATATATATCAGTTTATCTTCGATAGAATTCTTTCTATGTGTGCTTGAATCATTTTGTACACCTCAGATGACTTGAACAATGTATTCCTTCGTATCATCTGAACAGCTGAAAACTGTGAATGTTGGTAGCATGCCAGTTCATTATCCATCTGCTGAGTATGTCCTGCTGCTAAACGCTTGATTTCTTTCTCACGTTCACGACGCAACACCGTACACACAGGTTCTAAGGCTTCACTTACAACATTATCCATAATATGATGGCCCTGAATGAAAAGATAAGTATTATCGGGACGTAAACCTAATCGTGATAATTCTTCTTTTAGTGGCTTTAGTTTGCCACGTGCCTCTGGATACTTCTGTTGCATCCACGCCATTTTTTTATTGACCATCTTTCTTAACTTTTCCAATGCCGGAGCAGGATTATAAATATTAAGATGTTCAACTGATATGAAGTTGCAAAGCGTAGTTAATGGGAACTCACTAAAACGTAGTTCACGATAAAGCCATATTGCCCAAACAAACAAATCGTAGACAATCTCTGAATATGCTTTGAGGTATGCCTCAAAGTCAAAGATGTCGCGATCGTTAAGGGTTGCCATTACACATACATTATGGAGGCTTGGAGCATAACACTGCAGATTCTCTATGGCATACGCATAGGTATGGACAACATAGGGATTGTCGAGCATTAGACGAGAATTATTCGTTGCTCGCTGCATTAAATAATCTACATCGGCATCAACACATGCTATCATGCAAGCACCAAGATTTTCACCTAGCTTATTCATCATAGCCGTCTTCTTACCGCGTGAAAGATCAACCTTGGATGGCAACATAACCTCAAAGCTTAGGTTAGGAGTCTCGTATTCGGACAATATGCTACGCCAGAAAAAGATGTCGTCATAGCTTTCAACATATGCAATGACTTTCTTTTTCTTACTCTTACGCAACTGTTGTGCGGCTTCTAAATATTTAGATGTTAGATTGGAAGTTAGCGATTTCATTCATCTCTGTTACATTTCCCACCCAACCGTCCATAATGAGGGCAGGAGAATGGGTGGTAAGAATAATCTGTACATTTGGATTGAGTTCTCGGATAAGAGCTATTAGACGCTGCTGCCAGTCTATATGTAAAGATATTTCTGGCTCATCCATTAGTAGGACATAATGCTGGTTGTCTTCTACAAGAACTGTGAGCAAAATAACTAACATTTGCTTCTCACCTGATGATAACTGGTAAGGCGTTAGAATGTCATCATCTTGACAGAACTGTATTTCATTACTCCTACGGTCAATGAGTTTTTCTGTATCCTTGAATAGCTCGTCCATCATGTCCTGAAATTTCTTCTTTGGCTCAGAAACAAGGGCGGCCTTAGCAGAGTCGGATGGATCACCAGAGGTAAGAAGCTCAATTATTTTATTACCAATATTTACCTGATAATCTAAATAACGTTTCTGTAAACGGTAGATTTGCCAATCCAATTCCGTTTTCACACGTGTATCAGAGAGTTTTTCCAACAAATCGCTATGAATAAGTGGACGATCGATGCTTCTGATAACATCAAAACGTACCTTTGTGGCATCGGCAGGATAAAGTGTAACCTTACCCATGCTACTCACCTCATCTGGGCGTAATTCACCCTTTTCAAGCATAGAAAGGGTACTTGCGGAATGATTAATGATTGTGCTCTTACCCACTCCGTTTATACCACTTAATATATTAACATCTGGACGAAGTTCCCAATCGATATGTCGACCTCCTCGCCATAATGCCTTAATTTCTATACGCTGTATATAATCAGCAAACTTTTCCATAAGAATAGTTTTTTATTTGTATGTGGCAAATTTAATAAAAGATTTTTATAAGTTATCAAATTTAGACAATAAAAGAAAATAAAATCCGTAACCGATTTCTCGATTACGGATTTTAATATAATTATACTTACTCAATTTTATTTTAAACGAAGTCGTGTTGTGTATCCTCCTGCAGAAACTGTCTGACCGGCCTTTGCGCCGCGGAAGAAGGCTTCTGACTTAGGATAATAGTTTGGAGCATAGTTACGAGCAATTCTTAACTGTGCCTTAGAACGGCAAGATGGGTCAACACGCATTGCCTGTTCTGCTTTATCTGTTGCTGCACAAGCATAAATTCCGATGTTCCAATATACTTGGTCGATTGATTGGCCTTTTCCTCTTGATCTTGGGGCAGTTCTAAATATAAGATCTGCTAATAAGAGATATGGTTCGCCATAATTCTTATTAAAAGAGATTGACTTGTTTGCATATTCACGAGCATCCTGAAGACGTCCATTAGAGTATGCAACCGCTGCAGCCTGATACAGATACTTTGCTTTCTGTTCTGTTTTTTCTGTTGCTTCAATACATTCAGTAAGTGACTCTTTAGCTGTAAAGAAATCGCCTTCCTTCATATACTTGATAGCCTGAGAGAATAAAAGCTTATCCTGAGAGTATTTACCTGAAGCACCACCAGCAGGACGAGCAGCTGCAAGATAATCCGATGTTTTATCGTAAACTTCTATTTCTGTTCTACCGAGGTTCTCAAGGAGGTTAAGTACCCAAGCCAAATATGCAGGGTCATTCTTATATGTCTCAATCTGCTTAGTAAAGAAATCATTCAAGAACTCAGGACTCGCAGCTTCGGGATTAGACTCAAAGTAAAAGTCTGCCCATTGCATTGGGTAAGTATACTCATTTACAATGCTTTCCTGAATAGCAAGTTCCTTTTGGAAACGTATACTATCCTCAGCTGTCAATTCCTGATCAGAAGGAATGTACTGTTTTGCTGAGTCGAGGAAGAAAGTACATAAATCCTTTGCTAAGATATAGTCATTGATAAAGTCACGTGCATATACAGAATCTGACTTATGAGAAATGTAACGGTAATAATAAGTATGCACATAGTAAGCTAGGGTATATCCCTTTGTACTACGACCAAGGTCACCAATTGCACCTTTGTACATCTGATACAAAGTTTCCATTTCATCTGTCCATGGAATATCTACCTTCTTATCACCGGATGCTGACTGATATGTCTCGTAAGCAAATTTCACAACAGAGTCAGGGTTGTACTGCAAGAAGTTCTGAGCTTTTTCACAAATAAGGTCTCCCTTAGTTGTTACGAATCGTGACTCTGCACCTTCCTCATCATAGAGTGAGTTAATTGCTTCCAGATTATCAATTCGTTTATCATAAGTATCCATCAAACGGTCAAAGAAGAACTGACGAATCTTTGGTGTCTTACCTTCCTTGGCAAGGGTATGCCACATCCAAATACCATGCTTATACAATGTGGCATTGATATATGGCGCATTGTTATATACATAAAGCCAAGGTTCGTATGCATAAAGGAATGCAGAATCTACTGCCATTTCTTCATTTACACCCTTAGCGTAATAACTTTCAAATGTTTCATATGCACGACGTACTAAGATACTATCCATACCATGGCCAATTCGCTGTTCCATAGTTGTACCTTTAAGACTCTGTGCAGACATCCCAATAGAAACAAGCACTAATGTGAGTAAAAATGTGATTATTCTTTTCATTCGAAGTAATGTATAATTATACTTTTTTACAATTCTAATTTATATTCTTCGCAAAAATACTTGAAATAGCTGAGTTTACAAAAAAAAAAAGATATTTTTAACAAGAAAGCAGCAAACATTTCTATGTTTACCGCTTTTCTTGTTAAATATGGAATATATAAATTACATTAATTTAATATTCTTCATCATCCCAAAGAAAATCTTCCTTTGAAGGATAATCTGGCCAAATCTCTTCTATTGATTCATACACATCACCCTCATCCTCTATTTCCTCCAGATTCTCAATTACCTCAAGAGGTGCTCCAGAACGAGTGGCATAATCAATTAATTCTTCCTTGGTAGCTGGCCAAGGAGCGTCTTCAAGTTTAGATGCTAATTCCAAAGTCCAATACATAGTTACTTATTCTATCAAAGTTTATAAATGATACATTTTTCGGGCTGCAAAAATACAATATGTTTATGAAAAAGCCAAGTAAAAGAGAAATTATTTTCCTCTATTCCAGATTATTTCATTATGACCTTCTAACATATTGAGTTTGCGAGCTAAAACAAATAAATAATCTGACAAGCGATTTAGATAACAAATGGCATTTCTATCAATTTCAGCTCCACTTTCTGCTAATGTAAGCACTCTTCGCTCTGCACGACGACATATTGTTCTACAAATATGGCAAAAAGATGCAGATCTCGCACCACCTGGCAATATAAACAATTTTATGGGTGGTAAAGTTGCCTCAACACCGTCTATCTCCTTTTCAACATCTACTATCATATCATCTGTTACAACACTTGATTCCCTCAATGGTGTCACTGTTGTATCTGTTGCTAAATAAGACCCCAAAACAAAAAGATGCTTTTGAACAGATTGCAAGAAATCTGCATCATGTTGTTCATTACAATATGAAATAAGAAAACCTATATTCGAGTTAAGCTCGTCAATCGTACCATATGCTTCAAGACGAGAACAACATTTTGACACTCTTACGCCTCCTACAAGGCTTGTCTGACCTTTATCACCAGTTTTTGTATAAATCTTCATAGCTAATAGATTTTTCTGTGCAACATCAAAGGATAATACTTATAGATGAATATTACAGTTCATAATAGATAATTCTGCTTTATTCGTTTCTGATTAAAAATAACAAGACCACAATTTCCCATATCAAAGGTTACTCTAGCTCTTGAATCATTCAATATATATTTCCAAAGTGGCAAATTATTATATGATATATTATCCAAAAAAAAGACTAAAGTATCATCATTTGAATGTAATACCTTATCGTAATCAGAAAATGAATCTGCTTCTGAACAGACTAAACGATCGCCATAATGTAATCTTAAACGATAAAGTAAGCGTTCTGTTTCCTTTTTCATATTCTGCTCTCTATACGCATAATATGATAGACGCTCACAGAGAACATCACGCACCAATTCATAATCTGATGGAGATTGAACGCCAAAACCATGACGATGCCAGACCCTCGGAATATATGTTATTGTTCGATATAAATTTCT
>JAILIJ010000274.1 GCA_024695315.1 Bacteroidaceae bacterium | reverse complement strand
GATATTTGTTTGATTTTAATAATCAGAAGGATGATGTTCGTGATTATGACATGACTGTAGGTGATACTTGGAGAAAGCAGTTATGTGACCAGGCTATTGAAATACAGAGATTGATTTTCCAAGGAATTGGTAGTGCTGCACAGATGTGTGAGAATACTATGGCTGAATTAGATCGCTGTATTTCTGAGGCAAGAAGAATGATACGAGAATTAGAAAGTACCATATCTTCGTGCAGAGCCAGAATAGCGCAGATTGAGGCAGAGGAACGTGCAGCAACTGAAAGAGCAGAGCGAGAAGCTGCCGCATATAGAGCTTCTATGGGAATGTAGAAAGAGATAGACGGAGTAAAGTTTAATGGGAATACATAACGGAAAATTCTATGACGCAGAATACACCAGACGCTTTTTCGCAGATTTGTAAAGTGCTTTTGGTGAGTTTAAAGCAAACGCAAATTTACATAAGGATTCATTAGGACAGGAAGCGGCCACATATGGAATACTTTCACACTATTCTGTCAATGGAGAAACTGATAAAAAGGTTATTGAAGCTCGTCAGAAAGAATTCAAGGATAAGTACGGCGTAGATTTATATGCTGATAGCAGCCACACAAGGTTTTCAACAAAGGCATACGAAAAAGTTATGGAAGACGTGGCAGCCTCTGGAAAAGTAATTGATGTTGAAACACGTGGCACTTCAACTTATGCTATGCAGAATCGATTAACTCACTATTTGAATTCTCACGGGGTAAGCAATTCGGATGTTCGTGAAATGGATGAACTTAGCGATAAATCCATCAAGAAGCAACTGAACAAGGGAAATACTGTTGTAATTTATGCTGACAATTTCAAGTTATACAATGAAAAAGGTAAAGCCGTTTTTAGCGACAGAATTGGTGCTCATGGAATGACCGTTACAGATGTAAATGACGATGGTACTTACACTGTGTCTTCTTGGGGAGAAAAATACTATTACAAGCCTGATGGCGATGAGTATGGCGATGAACCATTTACATACGTCGTAATAAATGTTGATACAACTGATGATTAAGAGTATTTAGATTGTAGGAGAACAACCATGAAAAAACTAATTGGTATTATTTGTATCTTGTGTATGTTCGCTGGATGCGGCATATCAGAAGAAGCATATACGGATAATGAATCAAGTGAAGAACAGATAACAGTTGTTGAAACAACAGAGGAAGACGAGGAAGATGAAATGAATATTAATTTTGTTTTATGTAAAGCTGAATCAGTTACCGAAGAAAAAGCAATTTTGTTTTGCGAGTCCAAGGAAATATATTTTGAATTAACACCAGAGCAGAGCGAAGGGTTAGTTGAAGGTGAATATTATACTGTTAAATACTATGAGAGCCAGTCAGTGTCAGAGAACACCTTTACATTAACTGACCCTGTAATTACTAAGGCATTGTTGGAAGATAAGGGGCCTGCTCTTTAATTTTAAAATAGAAGAAAGAGAAAAAAATGGGATTATTTGATAATGACCAGACTTCAGTTTATATGGATGGAGAGCAGTTGGAAACACTGCTGTCCAAGATGGAAGATACTGGTAAAAAGTAAAACTTGATGAAGCGGCATTTTATTATGAACAGAATGCCCTTGGAACAGATTCATTTATGGAACTGTCCAGACAGCTTCACATTATTTTTGAAACAACAAATAAATATGAGAATCATAATTCGAATGGAACGGTGGCGCTTCTCAGATCAGTGGTTAAGAATACATATGGTTCTAACATGGTGGCTGGAAGAAAAATTATGAATCAACCTAATGGAATTACTCTTTC
Source organism: Bacteroidaceae bacterium (assembly GCA_024695315.1). GTDB lineage: Bacteria > Bacteroidota > Bacteroidia > Bacteroidales > Bacteroidaceae > Minthosoma. Next base: position 1,793 of record JAILIJ010000274.1, on the reverse strand, counting down.
TAAGAATAAATCTGTGGAGGTCGATGGTGCTGCCAAGGGCGCAGGTTCACTTGCGGCATTTGAAAAGATAAATTCCAAGAATGTTAAATCTTTTATTGGCACAACCACATACAAAACGTATAAGCGTATGGTTGGCCAAATCTACCCAGCGGCGCTTTCCTCTGGTGTGGCTAGACCTTATATAGATAAGGCTGCAAGTTGGTTGTCATCTGTGGGAAAGAAAGTTGATTCTATTTTAAAGCGTGGCGTCGATAAATATGTAGATAAAATTGGTGGATTCTACAAAATTACCATGTTTACCATGCCAGAGATGTACTGGGCATGCCAAGCAGGAGGTGCAATAGCCTCATACAAAAAGTATGGCAATTTCTCACACACAGACGAATATGCAAAAAAGAACTACAAGGCATTTAATAGAGGTGTATTAAATAGTATAGTAGATATGGTGACAGGTCTTTTTGAACTTCCAGAAATGACCCTAGCCGTGGCAGATGCTTTTGATGCAAAAATCGTTGAAATAGGAAACTACGTTGCCACACATGATGCGGAAGATATGCCAGGTGACTTAAAGAACTGGTTCGTTGGCACAGCTGAGCAAATTGAAAATATCGGAAAGGCAGCCGTTACAGAATGTAAGAACATGGAAGTAGACGAGGTCTATGAGAAGGCTGGCTATATAACTGGTTTTGTGGCAACCTGCCTAGTAGGTGGAGAACTTTCGGGTGCTTCAAAGGCTGGAGAAGCCAGCAAAGCAGGAGAGGCTACAAAAATCCTGAATTCTGTGGATGACGTGGGAAGACTTTCTAAGGAAGCCGAAGTGGCGTCGGAGGCAGGCAAGGTCGCAGAAGAAGCTAAGGTGCTTTCTGAGGCAGGAAAGGCTGCTGAGGAGGCGAAGGTTGTTGCGGAAGCTGGGAAAGTGGCTGAGAAAACAAAAACTGCGGGAAACTTTATACGGGGCAAGTATTCGGCGTTTGGTGAAATGTCTGAGGTTGATGGAATACGATATGATGGATATTGGAAGTACCAAGAGGCTTTAGAACGAGGAGAGTTTTCTCGTGGAAGTATTTTTGATGGCTGGTATAACCCTGATGGTACAATGAATTATCCAGACAATTGGGGAGCTATACCTGGGACCGAAGAAATAGTTAGTTTAGGAGATAATGGTCTTATCGAAGTTGGTCGATATGGAGTTCCTACAAAAAATAGCGCTTATGTAACGGAAGTTGGCGTTGAAGCAGATCGGTTATCCTTACCTCCTAACACGGATTCAAGTGATTATATAGTTTATAAAATAAATGGCAGGATAGATGATGTTGAAAGAGCAGTGGTTGCACCTTGGGTTGGAGATAGAGGGTTAGGAATACAGTATCGATTACCTAAACCGATAATATGGTATGTTAAGAAGGGAATATTAATTCCTCAATAGAAAGGTATACAAGATGGAAAGTGTAATTTATCAAGACTTGGGAAGAATCATTTCTAGTAATGAAATCAATAAAATTATGGCTGCAGTTCATTTTTCGGAACCAGGTCTTGGGAGTGAGCCGGGAATATTTATTTGGCAGGATGGTTCAAGATTTTATTATTCGGAAATAGATGAAAGAGGAAGACAGTCTGAATCTATTGAGAAGGAAACAAAAGAAGAAATCCTTTATGAACTATATTCTGTGGTTACCTTAAATAAGGCAATGGAATATGCTTCTTTGCACAAATCTGAAGGCGATTTCAGAACAATAATGTTTGATAAGCAATTGGAGTTAATGAAAGCGATAGATGATTTTTATTATGCAATG
>JAILIJ010000340.1 GCA_024695315.1 Bacteroidaceae bacterium | reverse complement strand
AATAGGGTAGACTGAAATAATAGAAGTGATAATATAAATAATATCCTTTTCATAAAAGATTCTTTTTTATCAGTTTATAATGACTTCTACGGATGAAGGCAATGTACGTTGAATACCGTCCGGACCGATTGCTCTAATACGGGAGATATTAAATATCTTGCCCTTAGTAAGAGATCGTATTCTGGCAATCTGATTAGGAGTAAAGCTTGATGAATTACTTACTTCTGGCATAGCATTACCCATTCGGTCAATAAAGACTGTTTCAAATCCAACAACCTTAAAGTTTATATTCAGTAGGCCATCATCAATAGCGGCACCTACACCGCCAGCGGAAAGAAGCATCTTCTTAGATATACGTCCTCCCTTGAAGCGGTCAACATTGCCATTAGCGTCCGTTACCTCCATAAATCCTGTTGGATCTGGCAACTTGCGCACATTAAAGGTAAACTTTCCCATCTGCTGCTGGCGTCCTTCATTATCTGCCGATACAGTAAAGACAGCATCAGCGCCAACCTTGGAAGGTACGGCAATGTATTTTCCATCCCCTTTTTTTGTAAGTGTACCATTAGTCATGGAAACGCTAATCTTATTTGCTGGCACACCAGGAACGCTCACACTAATTGGATTTTGAAATCCTGCGTAAAGCATGTTCATCAAGGTTGCAGATACCGTGGCTGAAGGCTCAACAACTGTATAAGCCTGAGAAAAATTGCGACGTATCTTTTCTCCATTTCCGTTAAGCATAGTAATATAACCACTCAACGTAAAGTCACCCGTCGAATTACATACCGTCTCAAAATGACCATTTGAAGACTTCAATAATGTGTTGCCAACATATATATCAGGACGCTGTGTAGTATCAACAGCTGCCATCACTATATCTGCCGAGAATGTACCTCCACGCACAACAGTCTTAGAACTTGGAATTACGAAGGCTGAAATCTGATTCACACGTACGTCCTTAACGTCAATATTTGAAATGAGCTGATGCAGAATCTGACTTTCTGCATGTTTCACATCTGTCTGTAGTTTTGTAAGAAGAGTCACAGCAGCTACCACAGGAGTTCCCTCAAACATATACTCTTGCCAGTTCTTACCTATATTAGAAGGTGATGAAGGAACCTCAGTAGACAGGTTACTACTTATTATACGGCGCTGAGCAGTATCATTTACCATCTTCAATATTGACTCACGGTATGAATCAACAGACTTTTTAAGTTTTTCGCCCTGCCCTACTCCTGGTGCCAACATGACATGAGAAGCAGCCTCAAGATTATCTCTATTATCTATATTTCTAACATCTCCATCGTCACCGTCCGCCTTACGTACAATCTTTACCTTCAAATCTTCAGCAAAATTATAAAGCGAGTCTGACAATTTCTTAACCTGCATAGCCTTGTCATACCATTGACGAGTCTTCTCTGGATTTTGCTTCATAGCAGCATCAAGAGTAGCATATATGGCCTCATTCTGCATGTTAGAATTATCCTTAGAACGGTTGAGACCTTCGTCTACAAGGGAGAAACCCTTGAGCACATCTGAACTGACGTTCATGGCAAGCATAGCCATAAGAACGACATACATCAGATTGATCATCTTTTGACGAGGTGTTATCTTTTTCTTTGCCATTCAATTTAGTTTTTGAGTTTCTGAGTTCATAAGTTTTTGTAATCTAACCTTAATGTCAAACCACATAATATCTTACACAACAAAAAAACTATTAACTTATCTTCATTTTAAGAGCTTCGACCATCTTAGCATATACTTCGTTAAGCTCTGTAAGCTGCGCTGCAAGTCGTTTTGTCTGCTCATTTACATCATCAATAGTAGATGACTGTGAACCTACACTCTTAAGCTGCAATTCGTAGAAACGGTTGATACCAGTAAGAGTACGATTCATATTTTCCATCTCCTCAGAATCACGTGTGAGACGAGCACTCTGCTCAGCCACAAGGCGGAGGGTATCTGTCAACTCTGTCAACTGCTGTACGTATGCCTTTGTTGCATTCTGCATGTCAGGAGTCATACCATTGAACTGAGCAGCCTGGAATACAGGTGCCGAAGCAGTAGATATAGAATCAGCAAGCTCAGCAGCATTAACGATTGTTACTGGAGTTGGTGAAGCAGGAGCTGCGCCAGAAGTAGTTTGAGCATTTCCATTTGCAGCAGCATTTCCAAGACTTGCTGCGGCATTGGCAAGAGCTGCAGCTGTTTCTTCAGATATTCCTGGGCCGCCACCACCAACAACGACAGTACCGCCAGCAGGCACACCTTCTCCACTCACAACTGTACCACCGGCAGGGGCACCTCCACCGACATAAACAGTACCACCGGCAGGCATATTGCTCATATTGGCAGCAGCTTTAGCAAGAGCCTCAGCTGTATCGTCCGTAAATATTGCGTTTCGAGCATCCTCAGCCGCATTATCCACATCCTCACCTATAGCAGTCTGATGTTCAAAACCAGCAAGGAAGAACACGATAACCTCAGTACCCATACCGAGGAACAGCATCACGTCAGCACCCGCTATGTGTGTAAGCTTAAACAAGGCACCAAGAATAACGATTGATGCACCCCAACTATATGCAAAGTTCAGAAATGTCTGACCCTTTTGACTGTCCATCCACTTTTGGATTCCTGATAGTTTATATCTCTTTGCCATATAACTTTTATTTTAATTGAAAAAGTTAAAGTCGATTTATATCTTCCTTTATGCTCTTTTCTGGTTTCATATTATACGATGAAGACTTTATGTAAAAATGACGTTTTATATTACCGTCACTAACGCACTCTTCTCATTTTTATCTTCTCGATCTTGAAGCCGTGCCCACCTGGCTTCTCACACATCTGAAGCCTATGTACGAACGACCCACATTTTGATATTCACTTGTACGCCAAGCAGACTTGATGTAACTCTCTGGATCCTTCCAAGAACCACCTCTCACACTTTTCTTCTTCAACGCGTAAGGGTCTTCCTTAGCAGCATTATAAGTAAGTGTTGGGTTCATATCACTCATAGAAAGAACACCAGCTTCAGTATATACCGTACTTGTCCATTCAGCCACATTACCAGCCATATCATAAAGACCATTTGAGTTTGCGCTGTAAATACAAGTCTTTGATGTGATCAAATTTCCGTCCTTAGTATAGTTACCACGGTCAGGCTTAAAGTTTGCAAAATAGCATCCTTTTTCACTTGCCACAGCATTCTGTTCCCAAGGTAGCTCATTGCCATCTTTACCGCGTGCTGCGTACTCCCATTCTGCTTCTGTTGGAAGGCGATAGCGCTGGATAAACTTAGCAGCAGGTCCCAATCCACGAAGTAGGAAGTCGGTACGCCAGTTGCAGAAAGCATTAGCCTGTTCCCAGTTAACTCCTACTACAGGATAGTCATTATAATTTGCGTGAGTAAAATACAAGCGCATGTATATTTCGTTCTCAGCATTCTGAAAGTCATTAATCCAGCATGTTGTGTCAGGATAAACATTTACGATATAAGTATTAACAAAATCCCAGTAACTTGAAAGAGGACGAGTGATAGTTTCACGATGAATAACCCCATTGTCATCAACATAAGCCGTATCTTTACTTATCATTACCACATCATCTTCATTCACCTCTACATCTGTGTTAAGGTTACGTTCTGATGGGTCAAGACGATACTTACGCTTTGCAGCATTAACATAATCGAACACCTCATAACGATAGTTCAACTGTTTAGCATCAAGCATTTTCTCTCCTGTAAAAGGATGATAAGTGTAAACACTCTCAATAGCCCTCTGCTGATCATCGTCAGGATTACGTGGAATAGCCTTATTCCAGTTTAGATATGGCTTGATAGGATTATCATCCTTATCCACATCAATCTTGTATGTATCATCGCCTCCATAATTTGGATCGGCAAGACGTTCACGAATAATGGAGTCACGTACCCAATACACAAACTGACGATACATGGCATTTGTAACTTCCTTTTCGTCCATCCAGAAAGCATCAACGGAAATCTCACGCGATGGCATGTTCTTTCCCCACAGACTATCGGAATTTTCAGTACCCATCTTCAGAGAACCTCGCTTAACAAGTACCATACCGTATGGTGCTGGCTCGGATATTGCCAATCCGCCTACTCCTGTCACCTCGCCACCAGTAGCTGAAGCTCCCATATTAGCTGAGAAACAAGAGTACAACACAAGCGAAAACGCCATTGCACAAACTGTATAAAACGTAAAATACTGAAGATTCTTATTTTTCATTTCAATCATTAATTTTTCTCTAAACAATTTTTACAGCCAACGTACAGACTTATGTTTGTTACGGCCTTTCTTAAACAGATCAAGGTTTGTTTGATAACCGATAACTAATTCATGTGAACCATTTATCATTCCTATTCCGGAAGTATACATTTGGTATGAATACCCAACTGAAATACCATGAAAGTTACCACCCACAAGGAAAGTTGTCGAAACATTTGGACTATAACCTAAGCCACCGTACAACTTACGGCCTTCATATTCATATACAACCTTACACTGGAAATCTTCTCTCCAAGTCTGCCAATCTGTAGTCACCAATAAAGATGGCTGTAATGTTAATAACGAATTTTTTAGTTTAATATTGCCTCCAGACATTAAAAAATATGACTGAGGAAACTCTACTTCGTATTTTTCACCGGCGGTAATTGTAGGACCAAGAGCATGCATAACAGACAAGCCCGCCCATAATTGTGGCATGGTATAGTACAATCCAAAATTCAGGTCTACGGAATTTCCGTCAACGGATGAAGAAGGAAATGCAGGGTCTGTAGATTCTTCAAGTTCTACTTTTGAACCATCCAAAACCTCACTCAACATTCCAAAACTTACACCAGCTGCCAAGCGCCCTTTAAGACCCACCTTGACATTATAAGCATATTGAATGTTTATCTTTGTTGTAGTAAACATACCGACCTTATCGCTATACAGACTCAAACCAGCACCGTGGCGAGGACTGAGAAAATAAATCGGCATATCTGCACCCACATACATCGTGCCCGGAGCATCATCATACCCAACCATCTGCATGGAGTAAGTGGCTGCCACATTCAATAGACCTTCTGTGCCAGATACAGCAGGATTATAGTACGATTTCAAGGACGTGTAGTCAGAAAACTGCACATCCATCTGTGCTCTTGCGGCTTCCTTAAAAACTACAAGAAACATTATTGTCATAAAAATCCTACGTATCATTACATAAAGTAACGACAAAGTTAATAATTTATTGTATATTATCATCACATAACCTTAATAAAAAATAAAGCAACACAATAAATATCTTTCATCATTTATCTTTCATCATTTATCTTTTATCATTTTCTATACATAAAATTCAACTTTCATCATGAGAAGAAAATCGTAATTGACACGAACAAATTACGAAGGTAATACGAACCGTTATCGAAGGAGATATAATAGAAAAATACGTTCTTTTTGACGTGCTATTTTACGATAAGTAGTTTTTACTCAAGTATTCCAAGTTCAGCACCCCCTCACTTAGCTTCATGCCATATACTTTCTAACGACTTCTGAAACATTAATAGTTTTAATTCTGGCTAAAAAACAAAAAAAAATAAAGACCGTTTCACAACGATCTTTATTTCCATTAACTCTAATAGTTAATCATCGCATTTAATCTTTACCTATTCATATTATTTGCATTGTCCCTTCTATTTCCATATACAAAAACCTCAGCCCTTATCATCGAAACATATTCGAACAGGCCTTTTTATTAGGCTCTTGTATTTGTAAGACTATCTACAGTTGAAAAGGTTTAATGAAAAAATAAAAAAAAAGTGATTTTTTTTATTTTTATTTACTGAATAGCTAAATGCACCTCCATAATAGCCTTATATTCAGCACCATTCTTATCTGTATAAATTAATGCCTGACGTATAATATAAGTTTTATTTTTTGAAAGTTTTCCTGGATACTGACCAACGTAACAGCCATATTTATCAGGATACATCTCAGCAAATATTCTTGCAGTAGTATTATAAGAGCATACGTTGCCAGAAGCATTAAACCAATGTCCATAACATGTTGAAGTAGATGTTGAAGTCGTAGTGTTATTGGTTTCAGTCTTACCGTCTGCATTTATACCTGCAAAACGAAGATAATTAGTCTTACCAGCAACCTTACCAACGGTAACAGCCTTCATCTGCGCAGTTGACACTCCCAAAGCCTGAGAAACGGCATCCATATCATACTGAACGCGGACACTTGAATAATTGCTTGAACTATATGCAAGACTTGCATTTATAACTACAGTAGTATCTTTGCGTACATAATCATCAGGATACTCGCCATAAGTTCTGCTCACTCCATAAGCATCTGTACCCTCAAACTTAACAGCATAAGGCCATTGCTCATCGTCTGTAACATCATCATTCCAAGAATGCACCCAATATGTTGTTGGAGCTCCCATAACCACAAACCACATATTCTTGCAGTTTTCTGGTACTGTAATGCTCACTTCCCCATCCTTATCAGCACACATATCTGAATACACTCTTGTTCCATCTGAAGTATAAGCAACAAGTCCATAACGCCAACCAGCGTAATTAGGCTTTACGCTACGATAACCTGGAGCACCAACAATTCCTTTGAAATGTGCCTTAACAACAGTACCTGCAGCAGGAACCTTTAATGG
>JAILIJ010000295.1 GCA_024695315.1 Bacteroidaceae bacterium | reverse complement strand
ACACATTTATCAGGATAGAGTATGTGAGATTTTGGCTAAATAACTCTACAAAAACATTAAAATAGGCCAACAACCACTATCGTTTTATATCAATTTATATACGTTAAAATGGGAATTTTACAAGCACTTAAAACGTCCATGAATACTTCACCATAACTTCACGCTGACGCAGTTTGATGGTAGAAAATAATTGGTAATTGTTACTTATAAAATGATGTGAGTATGTACTATTGCCAAACATATTATTCAGTTCCAAAGCCCATTCATCCTCTTTTGTCCTGTAACTTACCGATAAATCCGAAAAGAAATTATTTGATGCACCTACCATTGTAGTATGATAATACTCATTCTTCCACTTTATCTGCCATTTTCCAAACAGAAAATATGTGGCAAGTTCATGGGTAAACCAGTATTCACGTTTAGTCGACACACTCTCTATCGATTGATTAACCTGCTTATTTGAATACATGTTCTACTTTTCTTCGATGGAAAGGGAACGAATAGGTCGTAAACTAACGGTAAAACCGACCGAATAACTCTGTAGCTGGCAATCACACAAATCGTTTGTCACAAACATATTATAATTTTTCCATGACTGACTTCCACTTAACGTTATGGATGTCTTCGCCCAACCTATCGATTTACTAATACGTCCAGGGATTCCGTATGTCGTCGTTGTAGCACGTTTATCGGTTGCGCGCCTTGTGTATATTCCATTATCTAAAGTACTTCGGTAAATTACATTATCTTTGACTATATTGTTTACGGCACTTATATTCACAAATAAGCCATTCATAACATTCTTATATGCAAACGATAATTTCCCAAAATGATACTTCGTATCTTCCAATTTTCCAGTATCAATATTTCGATATATATAACTGGTGTAAAGAGGCACATCAATCATATTGAAAAGCCCCGATGGAATTACGGCTATAAAGATATCTAGAAGTAATCTCTACATAGGCAGAAGGTACATAACCAAAAAAGATAGATGGTTCCGCAACAGCAAATCCTTTATTCTCTTTTCCTAAATATTGATTCAACATGCTCATACGAACTGCAGCATTTATTTTTACCGTTGGATTCATGTAAGATATGGCTGGTGTCAGATATGGACGTATCTCCTTGTACGTACTTTTATACCCCTTTGCAGGCATCTGCATTCCACTCTCTAACCTCTCTGAAACCTACTATTACGTTTATCCACATCCGTATACTCCGAAATGCTTATACCATTAAGAATATCCGAATAAATAGTGGTTTCATCGCTATTTTCCGTTCATTTATCCAGCAATCTACTTATCTGTAATCTCCAATCTTCATTAGGCTTGTAAAGTCAATTTGTTGCAGCAAGGTGTGAATTATTATCTACAACACGTTCATCGTCCGCCTCTACATTATTTAGACCAACACCATCCAGTGGACTATTTGCCTCATACCAATTTGACTCCATGTCAACGAGGTTATTTACTTCACCAGATATGTCTTTATCCACGTTATTGGTCTTATACATAGAAATGCTCTGTCAATGACGTCCGAATAACATAGCAACAAGACGCGCCTCACGATTCCATCGGTAGTCCTCTTGTAACGTTGTACCCGAACCAATTTCAATAATCCCAGTCCATACATTCTTTGCATCATCGTTGAGCACGAAATTTAAGGTCGCTCGATCAGAAAACTGCATATTACGAAGCATCTTCACAGGTTGATGATTCTCCAGCACCTGCACGGACTTGACCTTATTAGCCGAAAGATTCTCACTTGCCTGCGAATACTTGCTACCAAGCAGGTCCATGCCTTCTATGTAAAACTTATTAATTTTCTTCCCTTGATACTCGATGCTTCCATCATTCTTCGCCTCCAGACCAGGCATCTTAGATATGACGTCTGCAATACTACGGTCTTGTGCTTGTTTGAATCCAGCTACAGAATAAATTAAAGTATCACTCTTTTGCTCTATACGCTTTGATGTAACCTTAACTTCATTCAACACAAAGTTAGCTTCATTCATCACGATAGAAGCATTATTTTTGAATTCATCGAGTTTTATATCCTTTGTTTCGTATCCAACAAAAGAGAATGACAGTTTGAATCCTGTCTTTTCTGCATCCATATAGATGGTGAACTTGCCTTTCTGATCTGTTCTTACGAATCCAACGAGAGAATCACAACTATCCTTCAATACCACAGACACCATCTCCAAAGGATTTTTCTTAGTATCAATAACAACAATGCTTTTCCAATAAATCCAAATATTCATGAGAACTTATACCATTACGTAAAATACTATCTTGCATTTCTTGTGCACTATCATCCTTACGACTATGAAAATGTGAAACATGAGAACCAATTATACAAAAAAAATATCCAATTTATTTATAAGAGAAACACATTTTCGAACGCAATATAAGAGACAAGATACTTTAGTACCCTTTAAGTTAATAATGCAATGTGGGTGAAATTGGGGAGAAATGTTTCATAACTTATATCACTTTTTGAATATAAAAAAAACAAAAAACAACAAAATTATTTACTAAATTTACCTCATTATACATAACGCTATTTTTGTACAAAATAATGGCATTTTTTTGTGTTAGACTCTATAAGAGTTAAACTTTCATAAATTTTCAGTTCTCAACCAATAAAAATTTGCAAAACGAAGCATAATTTTATATATTCGCATATTCATCTGACGACTTCAGAGGAAGTAAGATCTTCACTGGGATAAGCAGAAATTTTAAGTTAGTCAAAATTGACTCATATCATCACAGAAAATTAAATTCTTTTTCGAAGGAATTACGAAGGTAATACGAACCGTTGTCGAAGGAGGTGGGGTAAAGAATTACGTCAAGATGATAACACATCTTGATATACAACAAATGCAAATATAATTTTTCATATAAAATTCAACTCAAAATTCTTTATTATTTCTTCAAAGAATAAAACGATAAAAACTCTCTACTTTTAGTATTATTTGGTTTGAATACACCAGATTCAAAACTATAAAAATATGCAATACGTCTTAGAACCATACACGTTACATTTCAAATTCCGTGCTGGAACCTCACGCGGTACCTACACAGAGCATCCTGTTCAATTTCTGAAATACATCGACGATAACGACCCTACACACGTAGGAATAGGCGAATACGCTCCACTGCCCGACCTATCACCAGATACAGCCTCGGCAATGCTCTTCGCACAGGAAACTGCCTTGTGGCACTACGAGGAAGGATCCATGGTTTTAAGCGATACTTCGTTTTCGCGAGAAGAAACAGGCATTCAAATAAACGGACTTATCTGGATGGGCGACTACGACACGATGAAACAACGTATCGAAGAAAAACTTGCAAAAGGATTTAGATGTGTAAAACTAAAGATAGGAGCAATAAATTTCGACGATGAAGTCAGGCTGCTAAAAATGATACGAAGCAGATTTCCAAAAGATACAATTGAGCTACGCGTTGACGCCAATGGAGCCTTTAAACCTGGCGATGACGCACTCAAAAAACTTGACACACTGGCACAACTGGATTTACACAGCATAGAACAACCTATACGAGCCGGACAATGGGAAGAAATGGCAAAACTTTGCCGTAATACTCCTCTTCCAATAGCTCTTGACGAAGAGCTGATTCCTAATGCTCAGGGACTTGTTGCATGCGGTACTCATAATTACCGAAAAGAGTTGCTTAGTTTCATACATCCACAATACATAATCCTAAAACCTTCACTCCACGGCGGTCTAAGGGGATGTGATGACTGGATAAGCGTAGCCGAAAGTATGAATATCCCCTGGTGGGCAACTTCTGCACTTGAAAGCAACGTAGGACTCAATGCCATTGCTCATTGGGTGGCACAACATATCGACCGCCTGAAACAAAAATACGGCAGCAATTACCGCCCTCTTCCACAAGGATTGGGTACAGGACAAATATATTCTAACAACATCGATGGATATCCGCTCCACTTGATTGGGGACGAGATGTGGGTAAACGCAAAAAAGTAATACATGGCATATATATATTTTTTTATGAAAGACTTCATTAATATGCTTTGTAAAATATAAAAAAACACTACTTTACACTATCAAAAGCATAAAGCAATTGGATGTAAAGTAGTGTTTTACTAATTCAAAAGAATCTGTATCAACAGATTACAAGTCCTTTCCAATATCACGACGGAAATATTTCTTCTCAAACTGAATCTTTGCTGCCTCTGTAAATGACTTAGTAAGAGCCTCATCCTTTGACGAACCATAAGAGCTGACAGCTATGACACGGCCACCAGCAGTAACAACCTTACCATCCTTAACTGCTGTTCCTGCATGGAACACAACAGAGCCCTCAACATTCTCAATACCGGTAATTTCGTATCCCTTATCATAAGCTTGTGGATAGCCACCACTAACCATCATAACACAAACAACATTACGAGGATCAAATTCGATAGTTTTCTTATCGAGATTACCTTCAGCAACCCCATCAAAAAGATCAACAATATCAGACTTCAAACGAAGCAGAACAGATTCGGTCTCTGGGTCACCCATACGAACATTATATTCAATAACCATTGGGTCGCCTGCCTTTGCACAACTATAATCCTTATCGACTTTAATAAGACCGAAGAAAATAAATCCCTTATAGTCTATTCCGTCAGCTGCAAGACCTTCTACAGTTGGGCGGATAATACGCTCTTCAACTTTTTTCATCCATTCAGCATCGGCAAATGGTACTGGAGAAACAGAACCCATACCACCTGTATTTAGTCCAGTATCACCCTCACCTATACGCTTGTAATCCTTGGCCTCAGGAAGAATCTTGTAGTTCTTGCCATCAGTAAGAACAAAAACAGAACACTCTATACCGCTTAGGAATTCTTCAATTACAACTGTTGCGCTTGCATTGCCAAACATTCCGCCAAGCATATCCTTAAATTCCTTCTTTGCTTCCTCAAGTGTAGGAACAATAAGAACGCCCTTACCAGCGCAAAGGCCGTCAGCCTTCAAGACGTATGGTGCCTTAAGAGTCTCGAGGAACTTAAGACCTTCCTCAATATTAGTTCCATTGAATGAGCGATAAGCTGCAGTAGGTATATTATGACGGATCATGAAATTTTTAGCAAAATCCTTTGAACCTTCCAAAACTGCTCCCTGCTTAGAAGGACCGATAACAGGAATATTAGCAACTGCTGAGTCATTTTTAAAGAAATCATATACTCCCTTAACTAATGGGTCTTCAGGTCCAACAACTACCATGTCAACTGCATTATCAAGTACAAACTTCTTTATACCTTCAAAATCATCAGCCTTCAAGTTGACATTTTCTCCTACTTCACGAGTTCCAGCATTTCCTGGAGCAATGAAAAGTTTATCAACCTTTGGACTTTGTGCAATTTTCCAAGCTAAGGCATGCTCACGGCCGCCACTTCCAAGCAAAAGTAATTTCATATCTATAAGTATTTTACTAATTTTGATGCAAAAGTAAAATAAATTCTTCATTTTACATTATTCATCATTTCATTTTTCATATCTTTGCAATGATTTTTCAATATTGCCATAATAGAAACAATAAAATGGCTGAGAAAAAATCCATAACTATATAATATTAATCTGATAACAAAGCAAATCATATTGTGACTTTATCATATAAGAATGGAGAGATGGTACCACGTGGACGAGTTGAAGTTATATGTGGGTCAATGTTCTCCGGTAAAACAGAAGAACTGATAAGAAGACTTAAACGAGCGAAATTCGCCCATCAAAAAGTGGAAATCTTCAAACCGGCGTTAGACACCAGATACTCAGAGGAAGATGTAGTCACTCATGAGGGCAATTCTATCCAATCAACACCTGTGGAAAACTCTGCAAGTATATTATTACTCGGAAGCGATACAGATGTGGTCGGAATAGATGAGGCACAATTCTTTGACGACGGAATAGTAGATGTATGTAATGAATTGGCAAGAAAAGGAGTTAGAGTAATTGTTGCTGGACTGGATATGGATTTCACAGGTAAGCCTTTCGGACCTATGCCTAACCTACTTGCCATAGCAGATGACGTAGTTAAGGTACATGCAATATGTGTAAAATGCGGTTCTTTAGCATACGTAAGCCATAGAATCGTAGAAGGAGATAGGCAGGTAATGCTTGGAGAGATGAACGAATACGAACCTTTATGTCGAGATTGTTATGAACAATGTAACCACACAAATACTGACACAAACGGTTGAGGAACTATCTAGTCCGGAATCATACAAGGACTT
>JAILIJ010000265.1 GCA_024695315.1 Bacteroidaceae bacterium | reverse complement strand
GAGCTAACATTTTTAATCCGTTATCTTCCATGGAACAAAAGTAATCATTTTATATTAATCTTAATCTTTTTCCCTATGAAATTTCTATTGAGCCATTTTTAGATTCTTAAAATGTTCTATGGATGTTATTGTTCATTATAAAAAAGGCTGTCTATAAAAAATAAACAGCCTTTTAAAGATATCCTAATAAAGCGTATTTTGCTTATTGAGGATAGTATGTGTATTTTATATTAATTCAACAGATCTCTTTACAAAGTTGTTGAGTGCTTCGCCCTTAAGCATGCCGTTTTGAAGAAGAGCAAGGTCTATGAGTTGGTTTACGACCTTATTATCCTTAAGTTCAACTTTGATGTCTTTCTTAGGCTCTTCCTTCTTTTCGCCTTCCTTAGGCTCTGGAGCAGGGATTTCTATGTCCTCAGCTACAGCTTGAGCTTCTGTAAGAACCTTCTTTATTAATGGATGGTCTGTGTTAAGAACTAGATTAACCATTGAAGGCATTTCACCATAGAAAGACATTCCTGGTTGTAGTCTTGACATTTCTTTCATACGGCGCATATATTCGCTCTGAGTCATGATAACAGGAGCAGAAGTTTCACCGAGAGCTTGACAGTCTACCATGAAATCAATTTTGTCAATCTTTGGTAAGTTACCTGAGAAAGCTTTATTGAGGATAGTTTTATCACGCTCTGCAAGATTCTCTTTTTTGTCATCGTTCTTAACAATAAGTCGATCTATGATATCTGCGTCTACACGTGTGAAACGGCTTTTTTCGAATTTCTGTTCAAAAAGTCCGAGCATTGCAGGATCAAGTTGACCGTCCATTAAGAGAACGCTGTAACCTTTATTCTTTGCTGTTTCAATATATGAATACTGTTCCTCCTTGTCTTGAGCATATAGATAGATTAAATTACCATCTTTGTCAGTCTGCTGATCTTTAATTAATGTCTGATATTCTTCATATGTATAATGTTTTCCTTCAGTATCTTTTAATAGGGCAAATGATTTAGCCTTATCATAGAAAGATTCATCAGATAACATTCCATAATTGATGAAGATCTTTATGTCATCCCATTTATCTTCAAATTCTTTACGTTCATTTGTAAAGATGCTTTTTAGACGATCGCTTACTTTTTTTGATATGTAAGTTGATATTTTCTTTACGTTTTGATCGCTTTGTAAGTATGAACGGCTTACATTCAATGGGATATCTGGAGAATCGATAACTCCATGGAGAAGTGTAAGGAAGTCAGGAACTATACCTTCTACAGAGTCTGTTACAAATACCTGATTGCAGTATAATTGTATCTTGTTTTTTTGCAAATCAAGGTTGTTTTTAACTTTAGGGAAGTAGAGTACACCTGTAAGGTTGAAAGGGTAGTCCACGTTGAGGTGAATCCAGAATAGAGGTTCATCACTCATTGGATAGAGCTTACGGTAGAATTCCTTATAGTCTTCATCTTTAAGATCTGCAGGCTTCTTTGTCCAGAGTGGAGTAGTGTCATTAATTACGTTGTCTTCATCTGTTTCAATTTGCTTGCCGTCTTTCCATTCTTTTTTCTTTCCAAAAGCTACTGGGATGGCTAGGAATTTACAATATTTATTGAGAAGTTCTGAAATCTTACTTTCTTCAAGGAAGTCTTTGCAGTCATCATCAATATACATTACTATATCAGTACCTCGTTCAGCCTTGTCAGTGTCCTCAATTGAGAATTCTGGGCTGCCATCACAACTCCATTTCTTTGCAACACTTCCTTCACGCCAGCTTTTTGTTACAATTTCAACTTTTTTGCTGACCATGAAAGATGAGTAGAATCCAAGTCCGAAATGGCCAATAATGGCATTTGCATCCTCTTTATATTTGTCAAGGAAGTCATTTGCTCCGGAAAAAGCTATCTGGTTGATGTACTTGTCGATTTCTTCTTCGGTCATTCCTATACCTCGATCTGATACTGTTAGTGTACCAGCTTCTTTATCAACTTTTACATGTACAGTATAGTCTCCGGCTTCGCCCTTAAATTCACCACTTTGGATAAGTGTTTTAAGTTTTTGTGTAGCATCTACGGCATTACTTACAATTTCGCGTAAGAAGATTTCATGATCGCTATAGAGAAACTTTTTGATGACAGGGAAGATGTTCTCTGTTGTAACCCCGATATTACCTTTCTGTGCCATTATATTTATTATTTATTTTTTTGCAATTTTGTTCTAAATAAACATTCTTTTAGAAAACTATTAATCTTAAAACAAAGAAAATGCCAGCCGAATTATCGACTGACATTTTGTCTATCTATTGTCAATAATGATGTTGACATATTATTTTACTATCACTTTGTCGCCATTGAGTGTTGCATGTATGGTGGTATTTTGCTCTAATTCATTTTCAATGATCAGTTCAGAAATGCTATCTTCGAGATATTGTTGAATTGATCGGCGAAGAGGTCTTGCACCAAACTGCTTGTCATATCCTTTCTCTGCAATAAATCTTTTTGCATCCTCAGAAATCTCAAGGTGGAATCCTAAGGCTTCAACTCGTTTGTAAAGGCCAACAAGTTCTAAGTCTATTATCTTTAGAATTGCGTTGATGTCAAGTTGGTCAAATGTGATTATGTCGTCAATACGATTGAGAAACTCTGGTGAGAATTGTTTGTTAAGTGCTTTTTGAATTACACTTCTACTTACTTCGGCATCGCTTTTACCTTCCATTGCACTGAAGCCAATTCCTCGACCAAATTCTTTAAATTGGCGAGTACCAACATTACTTGTCATAATGATTACTGTATTGCGGAAATCAACCGTATGACCAAGTGTATCTGTAAGCCTTCCATCGTCCATTACTTGAAGAAGAAGATTGAAAATATCGGTATGAGCCTTTTCTATTTCATCCAGTAAAACGATGCTGTATGGCTTACGTCTTACTTTTTCTGTAAGCATACCGCCTTCTTCATATCCAACATATCCTGGAGGTGCTCCTACAAGTCGACTCATAGTGAATTTTTCCATAAATTCACTCATATCAACTCGTATGAGCGCATCTTTAGATCCAAACATGAATTCTGCAAGTTCTTTTGCAAGATATGTTTTTCCTACTCCTGTAGGACCAAGGAACATGAAAACGCCAATAGGACGATTGGGATCTTTGAGACCAACACGACTACGTTGTATTGCACTTACAAGTTTATCTATAGCATTATCTTGTGCTATGACTTTATTCTTGAGAAGTTGACGCATACCCTTGATTTGTATTCCTTCAGCATGTGCCATCTTTTGAACAGGAATGCCAGTCATCATAGATACTGTTTCTGCCACTTTGTCTGCACTGACAGTTTGTCTTTGCTCTGTAAGTGTAGATTCCCATTCTTGTTTTCTCTTGTTAAGTTCTTCTGTAAGAGTACGTACGGTATCACGAAAACTTGCAGCTAATTCAAAGTTCTGTTTTTTTACAGCTAGTTCTTTCTTACTGTTAGCATCAGCAATTCTTGCTTCCATCTCTTCAATGTCTGTTGGAACCGTAATATTGTTTATATGTATTCTAGAACCAACTTCATCAAGAGCGTCTATAGCTTTGTCTGGAAAGGCTCGATCTGTAATATATCGTGCAGTAAGTTCTACACAGGCTTTTAAGGCTTCATCAGTGTAAGTAACATTATGATGGTCCTCATAACGTTCTTTGATGTTATTTAGAATTTCGAGAGTTTCTTCCTTTGTTGTTTCTTCAACAAGCACTTTTTGGAAACGACGTTCTAGTGCACCATCTTTTTCAATACTTTTACGATATTCATCGAGTGTTGTTGCACCTATACATTGTAGTTCTCCACGTGATAAAGCCGGTTTCATCATATTTGCGGCATCCATTTGTCCGGCTTGATTTCCTGCACCAATGAGAGTGTGGATTTCGTCAATGAAAACTATTATATTTGGATTTGATTTTAGCTCTGTAATGATGCTTCGCATGCGTTCCTCAAACTGTCCTCTGTATTTTGTTCCTGCAACAATACTTGACATGTCTAAGGAGATAATTCTTTTGTCAAAAAGAATTCGACTAACTTTGTGTTCGTTAATACGTATTGCCAAGCCTTCTACGATTGCGCTTTTTCCAACACCTGGTTCTCCAATAAGAATAGGGTTATTCTTCTTTCTGCGTGACAGAATCTGCGCTACACGTTCTATTTCTTTATAACGTCCAACAACAGGATCTAGTTTCCCCTCTGCAGCGGCTTTTGTAAGGTCAATACCAAACATATCTAGGGCTGGTGTATCTGAGTTACCACTTTTCTTATCTGTTGTCTTGGTTGATTGTGCTCTATTATTAGGAGGTGTATCCATCTCATCATCTTCTTCGTCAAGTCCAACACCAGCTTTTGGGGAAGATGCAGGTTGCTGAAGATTGTTGAAGAGTTCTTGATAATTTACATTACTATCTTCAAGAGCGCGAGCTGCAAGATTGTTTTTCTGCTTCATAATTGCGAGAAGAAGATGTTCGGCATCACTAGCTTTACTTTTCATGAGTCTTGCTTCAAGAATACTAAGTCTAATTACAGTAGACGATTTATCATTGAATGTGATGTCATTAGTGTATAAGTTAGTAGATTGTTCACGTAACCTATCTTCTATATTTATTTTCAACTTGTTGAGATCAAGGTTGAATTTTGTCTGAAGAACTTCTGTTGCACGGCTTTCTCCATCACGTATAATGCCCAAAAATAAGTGTTCTGGACCGATGTAGTCATTGCCAAGGCGTAAAGCTTCTTCTTTACTATAAGTCAGTATCTGACTGAATTTTGGTGTATATTGATTATTCATTATTCTTTTGTAAGTGATAATGTATGATAGCGATTATACCATTTATTTATTAGTATCACTAACAAAATATGTGCCAACTATCGGCTTTGTTTTTTCGCTATTTTAACCAGTTGCTAATTCGTTCGATTATTTCATTTTTAATATCACTTGGCATATTATTTATTCTAGCCTTATGACTTCCTCGTGGCTGGACATAAATTCTCATATTTTTTTTCTTTGAACAATCGAGCCATGTACAAACGCCACTAGCAGACCATGGATCTGTTTCACCATATATAAATATGTGTTTTGGATCTTCTTTTTTTAAGTATTCAACTGTACGATTATAGAGTGTTGGATTAAATTCTATGTTTCGTAAGCTATCTGGTAACATTATTTTTTTTAGATATCCTTTGGTATCTTTTATTGACATCCATTTTTTTATAGGTTTTGTGTCATACCCGTAGTAACCAAGCTCTCTTGCAGCCTGCACATCGAATGGCATAAATTTATTAGGTGCAGAAAAATAGTCTGGTCCTGCAATATTCATGAGGTAGTCGAACCACTGTTTATCTGTTGCGTCTTTTGAAGGAATATCACTTATAGGATTACCCCATTGCCAAAATGCGAATGGATATTCAAGAACGGTATAGTCGTAAATATCTTCTTCTGAAAGATAATATTTAAGTTTATTCTTTTGGTTATATTCTTTAAAATAAGGCATACAGCGAACTTTACGTCTCATAAATTCTTTTTGTGCTTCTTTGATGGCTTTTCGCTCAGCTTTCGTACCAACAAGTTTTGATAGAAATATTTCATGTCGTCCGTCTTCAACAGATTTGTTAAGTGGAGCAACATAACTTACACTAATGTCTACGTCATTAGGGTATGTAGCTCTATAGAACATGGTTGTTTGTCCTCCTTTACTGATGCCGGTACTAATCCATTTCTTTTTAAAGATTTTTCCCAGTTCTTGACGTATGTTATGATAGTCACGAAGAGAGTTGTATACAGTCATATAATCCCAATTTGTATGAACTGGTACTGATTCTGCGAAGTAACGATACTCAACAACTATTAAGTTAGCATTAAATAGACCTGCTAATTCTTCTTCATATTTTGGATTTAGTGCATAGTTGGCAAAATAACCTTCTGTTACAAGTATAGTAGGACGGTCTTCGCCTCTATAGCCTACGATTACTCGTTGATTGAATGTTCCTTTTGCATCGTTTTCACCATCTACATTTTGCTTGATTTTGAAAACATATTTCTCAGGATAGATTGATGAATTTATTTTTGTGACATTGCTAACACCATTTAGTTGACAAAGGTGTTTCATGAAAAGGGTAGAGTCAGTCTGGGCCGATGATGTAATTTCTAATAAAAGTAAAAATAAAGTGAAAACTATCTTTTTCATTGAAGTCGTGTTTTGTGAGTTATAATATAAAGGAATTAATTGTGTTTATTTATGTAAAACTCAAGCATCTTCAGTCATATTGACTGAAGATGCTATATGTTTAATAAGCACGTGCAATAAGTACGCGACATTTTGACGGTTTGCCGCTTACCATATCCACACCTGGTGTTTGCTCAAACATGAATGGAACGCAACGTATTGTTGCTTGTGTTTCCTCCTTAATTTTTGCTTCTGTTTCTTCTGTTCCGTCCCAGTGACAGAGGAAGAAACCACCATCTTTTACACGTTCCTTAAATTCTTCGTAGTTATCACATTCGTAAATATGTGAGTTGCGGAAGTCAAGAGCCTTCTTGAATATATTCTTTTGAATGTCATCAAGCAGATTCTTTATGTATTCTTCAATACCATCGATGCTTACAGATTCTTTTTCAAGAGTATCACGACGCATAATTTCAACGAGTCCCTGTTCCAAATCACGTGCACCAAGTACAAGTCTTACTGGCACTCCCTTAAGCTCATAATCAGCAAACTTAAATCCAGGACGTTTGTTGTCAGCATTATCGTATTTTACGCTAATACCAAGTTTCTTAAGGTTCTCAACAATAGAGTATGCTTTTTCGTTAAGCATGTTCATTTGTTCATCGCCTTTACCAATAGGAATAATTACAACTTGAATAGGTGCAAGTGCAGGTGGAAGTACTAGTCCATTGTCATCAGAGTGGGTCATGATGAGTGCTCCCATTAGTCGTGTGGAAACTCCCCATGAAGTAGCCCATGCATATTCAGGCTTGTTTTCTTTGTTGAGGAACTGTACGTCAAAAGCTTTACCGAAGTTTTGTCCTAAGAAGTGTGATGTTCCTGATTGAAGCGCTTTACCGTCTTGCATCATTGCCTCAATAGTATATGTGTCAAGTGCACCTGCAAAGCGTTCTGTCTCACTCTTTACACCTTGAATAACAGGAACAGCCATATATTCTTCTGCGAACTTAGCGTATATTTTTATCATTTGTTTTGTACGCTCTTCTGCTTCTTCGCGAGTAGCATGTGCTGTGTGTCCTTCTTGCCAAAGGAATTCTGATGTACGCAAGAAAAGGCGAGTACGCATTTCCCAGCGCATAACATTACACCACTGGTTGCATAGGATAGGTAGGTCTCTGTATGACTTTATCCAGTTCTTATATGTATTCCAAATAATTGTTTCTGAAGTAGGGCGAATAATTAGCTCTTCCTCAAGTTTTGCAGCAGGGTCAACAACGACACCGTCATGAGTTTCATTTGTCTTTAGGCGGTAGTGAGTTACAACAGCACATTCTTTTGCAAAACCTTCTACGTGTTCAGCTTCCTTTGAAAGGAAAGACTTAGGTATGAGGAGTGGAAAATATGCGTTTTGAACTCCTGTTTCCTTGAACATATTGTCAAGTATATGCTGCATCTTTTCCCAGATAGCATATCCGTATGGTTTAATCACCATACATCCTCGAACATCTGCCTGCTCAGCGAGGTCAGCTTTTACAACAAGTTCGTTGTACCACTGTGAGTAATTGACGCTTCGCTTAGTCAGGTCTTTCAATTCTTTTGCCATAATTTTATATGATTGTTTTTATTTATTTACATTTTGAACTGCAAAATTAGAGATAAAAATTGAGATTTTTTATGTTTACGAAAAATATTTATGTTTTTGTGCTTTTATATTATACAAAAAACCTAAATTTGCATACAAGATTAAACCTTATCTTATGCTCCATGTCGAAATAGCGAGTTGATTTAGGGTAAACATGTAATGTTTAAATTATTAATTTGGATAGATATATTCCTATACATAATATTAATTAAAAACAAAAAATTATGACAAAGTCAAAGTTTTTCGCTCTTATGATGAGCGCTCTCATCCTTCTTTCAGGATGTAATGCAAACAATACTACTAAGGGTGGTATTATTGGTGGAGCTTCAGGTACTGCTTTAGGTGCGCTTGCTGGTAAGCTTATTGGTGGTTCAACAAAGAGTACTGTTATTGGTGCTGCTGTTGGTGCTGCTGTAGGTACTACTGCTGGTGTTCTTATCGGTAAGAAGATGGATAAAGCCAAAGCTGCTGCAGCTGCTGCAACAAGTAATGCTACAGTTGAGTCTGTTACTGATGCTAATGGACTTGAGGCTGTAAAGGTTACATTCGACAATGGTATCCTTTTCTCAACAGGTAAGTATGCTCTTCAGTCTTCTGCTCAGTCAGAGCTTAAGAATTTTGCTTCAAAGGTTCTTAACGTTTATACTGATTGTGACGTTGCTATTCAGGGTTATGCTTCTTCAGATGGTTCTGATGCAACAAACCTCACTCTTTCTCAGAACCGTGCTGATGCTGTAAAGAATTATCTAACAGGTACTTGTGGTGTTTCTTCTTCACAGATTAAGGAAGCTAAGGGTTATGGAGAGACTAATTTGATTACTAATGCAGATGGTTCTGAGAACCGTGCAGCTTCTCGTCGTGTTGAAGTTTATCTTTATGCTTCTTCTGCTATGATTAAGGCTGCTGAGGCAGGAACTCTTAAGTAATCTCTTGATATTGTAAAATTTTATAGAAAACGAAAACTTGCCTTAGCAGGTTTTCGTTTTCATTTTATTTAGTAATTCTATATATATATGTTCTATATTTATCAATATTGTGGCATATAATTAATTAAATAAGTTGATTTAAGATTTTAATTTTAATGGGGAAAATTTGGTACAATATAAAAAGGTTTTTCTTGTGGTTGTTGATCGCTTTCTTTGGATCAACAATACTTGCAGTTGTTATATATAAGTATGTACCTGTTCCAGCTTCGCCTTTGATGTTTATTAGATGTTATCAGCAGATGAAAAATGGTCAGCAGGTAAAGATGAAACATGAATGGGTACCTATAGATTCGATTTCTCCTAGTTTGCCACTTGCAGTATGGGCAAGTGAAGATCAAAATTTCTTGAAACATGATGGTTTTGATATTGAAGCTATAAAGCAAGCTATTTCCGAACGTGATAGGCGAATTCGTGGCGGTAGTACAATTAGTCAACAAACAGCTAAAAATGTATTTTTATGGCCTTCTAGTACATGGGTTAGAAAAGGATTTGAAGCTTATTTTACTGTTCTTATTGAAATTATATGGGGAAAGCAACGTATAATGGAAGTATATCTTAATACTATAGAAATGGGAGATGGAATATATGGTGCAGAAGCTGTTGCAATAGAGCATTTTGGGGTTCATGCAAAAGATTTGACTCGAAATCAATGTGCTTTAATTGCAGCGACATTGCCAAATCCAATTCGATTTGATAGTAGCAATCCAACTTCTTATATGTATAGGCGTCAGTCTTGGATTATTAAACAGATGGTTTGGCTTGGAGCATTTCCTACAACAGAAGAAGATATGAAGGAATGGGAAGAAAAAAATAAGAATGATTAATTTAAAGTTTTATTTTTATGTCTTATGTTACAAAATGATATTTATAGTTCTGCTCAACTTATAGAACTAATACATCATGTCGGATTTTTACCATTATTAGATAGTGGAATACATGGGTTTTCTGCAGAAGAATTAGTGTCAGAAGATTGTAGGTATGTAGTATTCCCGGAAGGAGGATGGGATTGGCCATTATGGAAATGGAAAGGGGATATTGTTTCAGAAGGAGATTGTGTATATGGTAAGTTTTTCAATAAGAAGGCTGGTTTTATTAGTAAAGAATGGTGGGCAGATTTTTATAATTATCGTTGTAGCAAAAGGCATGAAATAGAAGATTGTTCTATAGAGGAAAACATATTGTTAACACTAAAAGAACATGGAAGTCTAATTACACGTGATTTGAGGGCTGAATGTGGATTTATAGGAAATAATATGCGAAGTAAGTTTGATTCCTATATTACACGGATGCAAATGGAATGTTATATTGTAACAGAGGATTTTATATATCCACAAGATAAGCATGGAAATGAATATGGATGGGGATGGTCTTTGCTTACAACTCCAGAAAGGCTTTACGGTAAGGAATTTTGTCTGTGCAGTAGAACTCCTGAAGAATCTTTTGAACGGATGCTTTTACATTTAAAAGAATTTTTACCTAAAGCAGATGATAAGCAGATTTATAGACTGATAAAATAATTCATCAATAGTTATGGCAAGTATATTTGGATTTAGATTGTTAAGTCCCTTAATAATATCAAAAGCATTTTATTTATATAAAACACATCACAATAAGTTTTGATTAAACTACAGATTTATGAACTTTTATGGTAATAAACTTGCAGATTTTCATGTATTATAGTCATCAAAAAACACTATAGTTGTTCTGCAATCTGTCCATGGCTATGACCAACTTGGTAGAAACATTCAGGATCATACTATTTCAAAGGCGAAAATCTCCACCAAAAACTATTCATCAACGAACCTCAGGTGCTGCGTATTAGCAAACACAAGAAATACAAGTTGGGCCATAAGGTGTCAATAACACGTATCTGTGTGATCTGAAGTAATGATACATAAAAACGATATATAGATGTTCTCACACGTGATAAGGTCGATTCGGACAGTCTCTTCTAAGATGATCTATTCACGTTCACGGACTTCTGTCGCAAGGCATCTAAAGAACTACTCTTTATAGGTGGCTCTGTAGAGGAAGATTGAAAAGTGTTAATCAACCAGTCTCATGTCCCAGTCTCAGTTCAAAAAAATGGATATATATATTTATTGTCTTTTTCTTATTATCTCTATTATATTATATATAACTAATTAAAAATTATATATATAATAATAAAAGAAGATATATAGTATAATGTATGCCTATTTTTGAACTGAGACTGAGACTTTTATTTAAGTTAACGTGAGTTCGATGAATTTTAATTGTTTGTAAATTTTGTAATTAGCGGAAAATGTTGCACATTTAAGGTGCTTAATCAGAAAGAGCAACAACAATTTTCCGCTATGTTTGCCGAAAGCAAAGTTTCAGAAATTTTTCTTTATGGCAGATGAGTTCCGCAAGGTTTTTAACCGTATGATGGCAAAATATTCCATAGATAGTGCTAATAAACCTCTCAAACGCAAATATCATCGGGATTCGACCATGTCTGATGCTGAAGTTATGGTTATCATGATTCTATTCCATAGCTCCGGCTACAAGTGTCTTAAGCATTTTTACATTGAGCAGATCTTTGACAAGCTCATTGCCGACAAGGGCTGCATCAGTAAGAATCTCTTTCACAAGCTCTTCGTTGACGGCA
>JAILIJ010000248.1 GCA_024695315.1 Bacteroidaceae bacterium | reverse complement strand
CATTCTTTTACTTTGTCAACATAGAACTAATGCTGTATGACTTGAGCGTGCTACTCTTCGTTACATCAGAAGCACCTATGGTTAGATTATGGAAAGTATTACCACCAGAAACAGAAGTTGCCTTAGAAAGTACATATCCGTTTCCCTTAGCAATGTCCGGACTACTCATCAATATTGTCATCTGATTATAGCTTCGAGGTACCTCAATTACAAATACATTCGTTCCATCATTCTTATCAAGAGAAAGAAGATTTCCCGTACTTCCAGAGCCCGTATATATAATTGATGGCTGAGAACATTTGCTTGTTGTTGGCGAACTTGTAGCTCCTCCTATACCAACAAAAGTACCACCTGTTACCGCAAATGTGTTATTATCACAGTCTATACCCTCTTCTGGAGCCGTCGCACCACTTGCAAACAGCACTCCTCCTGAAATAGTTAAAGTGCCATTAGAATCCACACCATCATTATTTGAGGCAAATGCATAAATATATCCTCCAGAAATAGACATACTACTTGACGCATTTATACAATCATCATAACAAGAAGCCTGAATCACGCCACCAGTTATCGAAATAACTTTCTTACTCTCAATACCTTCACTTCCTTCTCCTCCAGTACACTTTACATTCACATTACCACCATTTATATATAGATTTCCATCAGCTTTAAGTCCCTTAGGAGAAACAGAATTTGATGAAGAGGTTGAGAAATTACCCCATCCTCCTGGCATATTACCCATGCCAGAACTTGAGCCGTATTTTGCCCCGCTAGTAATAACATTAAAAGTACCTCCATTAACATACAACTGCTGATCACAACTTACGCCTTTTCCTCCCTGTCCTGAACTCTTCAAATTTAGTTCACCACCATTAAGAGTAAAAATGCTATCAGCCTTAACTCCAGCACATCCACTTGGGTCAGAAGAATCGCTTGTGTCTACCCCACCTGTCGTTATGGCTGTTACACGTCCTCCATTCTGTTCAAAATATCCGTCTGTAGTAAGCCCCTTACCACCTGCTGCTGAAACAGAAATGTTCATAACACCACCATCGATAATGATAGCATCATTTGCTTTTACTCCATTAGTTCCTGATGATGTTATCTGGATATTCGTATTTTTACGAACTCTGATATATTGATCACTTGCAATACCATTTTTACCTTTCGCTGTAATATTAAGAGAGCCTGTTCCACTAACGGCAATCTGTCCTTCTGAGAATATGGTACCCTTCATATCTTCCTCATCAACCGTTACATACGAAGCGCCATCACACAAGCTATTTGTTGTTCCATTAGCCACGTCGAGAAACATGCGTTTCTTGCTTTGAGAATTTATAGCAGCCCCCTGAGGATTGGTAAGGGTAAGTCCATTCAGTTGTACCTCAAACTTACTATCACTATAAATCTTAAACGAGCCATCACTTGCACTACCAGTAAGAATAAACTCAGCCTTCTTAGTAGCATTTACAGTAAGATGTGCTCCATTTGTTGTAAAAGTGAAATCCGCATCTTCCGCAGGAGATACACTTACAGCCCCATTTGAATAAGTGACTGTAAAGATATTCTTAAATTCTGTATTCTCTACATAATCATCATAATCCTCCGCTGTAGCATCTGTTTGAATAGTCTCTTCCTCCGATAAAGTAGAAGTATCAAAATCAATAGTGAAATCATCCAAATCACTACTATAGACCGTACTTCCAGTAGTGCCATTATTTATTATACCACTACCGCCAGTTGAAATGATAGTATCCAAATCGTCCGTATTACATCCTGTAAGTAAAAGTACAAATACAGATACAATCGTAATTTTCATTCTTCCCATAGTAAAATTCAATAGTAAAAAATTTTGTCTTAAATCTAAAAATCCCTGATAAATAATTAATATGTGATTATGACTAAACAGAAATACAAAAGTTTATTCTCAAAAGGGAATTTTTGATTCGTTAACTTTCTTTTGATTATTTCTTCATAATTATTTAAGTATAGTTCTATACACAGTAAAATAGAATTTTTTATGGTATTTTCTTCAGAAAAAAAATGATTTATAAAAAAGAAAGATTTTCAAAAAAATACCATAACTTTGCAACAGCAAAACAAGAATAATATGGAACATCTACCAAAAGATCCAGCAATCCTAGTGTCAAGCATAAATATGTTATTACGCGATGAGGAATTTGACACATTAGAATCACTCTGTTATTATTTTAATACTACTGAAGAGGATATCAAAAATTATCTTCTACAACACGGCTATGTGTATTCAGAAGACCAAAAGCAGATGCGCCCAGTTGGTTACAATATTCCACATGCAAGTATAGAGACTGCATACGCCTTTTTCCATCAAAAACAGAGAATATATCAATATTCGACTCTTGACTGGCAAAAAGATGATATAGAATATGCCATAGGCGACTATGCAGACAATATGAACCAAGAGCTCTATAATCTTATTTCTGATGGCAGAAATACTTTTCTTAGAGACCATACAACATTTGCAAAAGATATAGAAGAGGCAATAAAAAAAATGGAGAAACTTCTTAATTGATGCTTCTCCATTTTTATTTGTATAGAAAATTAGACGGCGTCCACAAATCAATAATTCAGTGTCATGACTACTTATCATTTTCTGTATTAGGCACCATTAAAATCTCATCCAATTGATGTCCACCTCTGAAACGGCTGATATCAACTTTTCCTCTCACCCCATCAGTACGTCCCGTGCTTGTAAATTGCCAAATAAGATAGTCGTCACCATTTACAAGAATTGGTTCATCTACTATATATGCCGCAATCATATACTTATAATTTTCGCTCGACATAACCGTATTGGCCAAATATCTCTCATAAAAATTCTTACCTGTATATATTAGAGGTTTACATCCAAAAGCCTTTTCCACCATATCGCAGAAACTTTTTAGACGACTAATAAATAGTGATCTAGACATTCTCCTCGGCATAATCTCAACATCAACAAGCGGAATAAGGTCCTGCTTTTTCACATCAACAACACTTATAAAATTTTCAAATTGTTGCTGAGGCATTATCTGTCCCCTGAAAAAGTGGTAGCTTCCTACCTTTAATCCAACCCTTTTGCATTCCCTAAAATTATAGTCATATTTACTATCGGTAATACGATTACTTTCCGTAGCCTTTAGATAAATATACCCAGCAAGCGGATCTTTAGCAATAACATCCCAATCCACATTTCCCTGATAATGGCTCATGTCATACCCATGCATAGGTCCACCTGTAGGCATAAAAAATATACCAGGAACTTGTATTGGTTTAAGATATTTATCAGGCTTGCAACGTGACGGTTGCTTATCCGGCTCTGCCGGTTCCATCATCTCATATTCCTCCTTAGTCATCTTCTCCGTTCTTTCCTTTTTCATCAACGACAATGGACGATGTTTTGTGTTGGCAGTATGATTTTGCGCCTCAGCTGATAATCCAATAATAAAAAAAATTACAAAAGTAAATATATAATGAAAATATCTTTGATTCATAGATGCTGTTCGTAGTCAAATTGTGAATGCAAATATAAACTTTTACATTTTAAATCGCAATTTTCTGTTAAAGTCTTTGTAATTTTCCTCTTTTCTTATTCTTTTATGATACAAAACTGCGAACAATTTCGTAATTTTGAAAGAAATTAGATAGAAGAAGAAATAAAATGGAAAAAAGATACTGGTTTGTATTTTGCTGTGAAAGCTTAGTACTAACAAAGGACGAAGACGGAAACTATGCCATTCCTCTTGGAAAGACTCCTCCTACAGAGACAAAGGAATGGACTGTGATGCAAGAATTACCAGAACTAAATGGTATTCCTTGTACAGCCTATAGCATAAATACTCCAATAAACGATAATGGGACACTCTGTACCATAGGATTAAGAGAGTCTTACAACGTCCTCCCATTTAGCCATTACAATATGGCTGGTAAAGCTGCTCAGCTACTTTACTGGGACTCATGTACAAAATATTGCGGAGTATGTGGAGCACCTATGAAACGCAACTCCATCATCAGCAAAAAATGTACAAACTGCGGCAAAGAAGTATGGCCTCAGATAGCTCCTGCAATAATAGTTCGTATAAACCGTAATGATAGTCCTGATAAGACCCCAGAAGAAGATCAAATACTACTCGTTCATGCTAAGAATTTCCGAAGAAGTGGAATGTATGGCCTCGTAGCAGGATTTGTTGAAACAGGTGAAACCCTTGAGGAGTGCGTAGAACGCGAAGTTATGGAAGAGACTGGTCTCAAGATAAATAACATCAAGTATTTCGGCAGTCAATCCTGGCCTTATCCTTCTGGTGTGATGATAGGATATACTGCCGATTATGTCAGCGGAGAGATAAAGCTTCAGGAAGAAGAACTCTCACGAGGAGGATGGTTTAAAAGAGGCAATCTGCCACAAATTCCAGACAAGCTCTCCATAGCAAGAAAACTTATTGACGATTGGATCGGTGAAGAATAGTGTCATAAAGAAATGTAAACTTTTTCTTGAAAGATTATTCATTTCACAAAGTCACATTCCCCAATTCCATCATCATTTAAATATTCTAAAACGACTTCCTATAAAGAATACCATTATGAAAAAAGTAAAAATCATTTCCTCAACCATGGCACTCTTAATGCTAATTAGCAGCTGTGGTTCTTATAATCAGTTTTCCGCAGGTGTCACAGGCGCCTCAATTGGCAGCGACATAGGACGAAGCATCGGGTTACTAACCAGTAAACGAGGATACGTAGGCAGGAATCAAGCCTTAGGAAGCCTCATAGGTATGGGAGTTGGCGCCGCTGTTGGTGTAGGCATTTCCAATATTATTGAAAACAAGTCAAAGGTCCAATATTCAGATAATAGTCAGGAAAGCTACGATTCCTACAATTACTCAAGCAATCAGAACACCCAATCAGACTTCCAAATGGGTGGAGGTGCTGATTATCCAGAAAGTTCTTCATACATAAATACAGGTTCCTACCTTAGTGTTTCAGAACTTACTTATATGGATGCTGATGGTAACGGCACAATCAGCAAAGGAGAGACCTGTCAAATAGAAACCTATATAAAGAATCGTTCAAATAGTGTTGTGGAAAATGTTACAATTACAATAGCCACAGACCAAGACAAACGAGTCACTTATTCAAACCCACTCATAACGACCCTTGCTCCAGGGCAAAAGGTTCATTATACAGGACTCATTTATTGCAAGAAAGCCAAGAAGAACCAGGTGATACAGGTCCAAGTCAACGTAACTGACTCACAGACCAGCAATTCAAGCAATATACTCTATATTCCAATGGAATAGTCAGAAAAAACATAATATGGTTGTTCGTTTCTCGAAGGAAAGGAGCGAACGACCTATTTTTTTGACTCGAGAGTCAAGATAAACTATAGACTATAGAAGCCCCTCTGAAATCCTAGAAAAAACATAGAAATCCGAGTTTCCCTCGGGCATGGTTTCTCCCTCAAAAAAACGAAGAAAAAGAACTCTTCTACTTTTGTAGAAGAGCTCTTAAGATAAGCCGGGAGGAGATGTGATGAAACTCCGAGTAAAATAAGATTTGAGCACCCGCACCCTTTTGTAATCCACCGACTCGAGGTTACCTGTCTGACTGGAGTCTCAACTCTAAGGAAGAGAGTCAGGAGGCGTGGCCCGCCATTAGAGTACGAAGTCTTCTCGGTTTTCAGTATAAATTTGATGAGTATCCCAATCGATCCTGAGCCCCGGCTGTATGTCTTTTTAATAACTTCGTTTGTTATTGATGTCACAAAGATATAGTATAGGAATGACATGACAAAGAAAAATTATGATTATTTTTATACTTTCTTTCATGTGTTCGTTTACACCTAATATAAAAATTATCTCATTTTTGAAAAAAGGGCTAAAAAGCACTATTTTTTCTCTAAAATATACTTACATTTGTGGCCAGAAAAATCTATAATCAAATCACGCAAATGGAAAAACAAAAAATCTTCCAGGTAAATTTCTCACATTTTCCTACAGACAAAAATGTGGCTCGTATTCCTGAGAAAATGTTTCTTATAGATAACTTTGATGAAAAAAAAGGATATTCATCAGAAGACATAATGGATTTCCCTGTTCAGGTAACTATGGCCTTAACCTTTATCTGTACAGCAGGCGAAGCTACACTAAGCATAAACCTACAGCAATACAAGATATCTGCTGGATATATAGCATGTATTCATCCCGGAAGTTTTTTCCAATTTTTGGACGCCTCACACGATCAAGAATGTGCGTGTATAGCCATAAGCCCAAATATCATGCCTGTGAACTTTGACGTTAAATTAGGTATGGAAACAGCAATGGCTTTAAAGAAACATCCCGTATTCCATCCGTCATTAAAGGAATTTGCTGAAATTCTTAGCGCATATAAAAGTATAAAAGAAGTTATCTACCGAGAAGACTTCAAATTCAAAGAAGAAGTTGCTAAAAACTATATAGAAATTCTGCGTTGGAATATTATGGACCGAATCATGCGTGAAAAAGATCTATATCAGCAAACACGTCCATCAAGCAGAAAAGAAGAAATATTCATGAAATTTATAGCTACCGTTCAAAAATATTACACTAATGAACGCAACGTTACTTTTTATGCTGACAAACTCTGTGTTTCGCCAAAGTACCTTTCTGCTGTTGTTCACGAAGTAAGCGGCAAATATGCCACACAATGGATTACAGACTATGTAATCCTTGAATGTAAGGCCATGCTAAAAGCAGAAGGCGATAGCGTAAAAAATGTATGCAACCGCTTAAACTTTGCCAATCAGAGTTTTTTTGCAAAGTACTTCAAGCAGCATACAGGCATGACACCAAGAGAATATAAAAATAAATAATATACTCATCCATATTTCAACATTTTGAAATATACCTTTTTCCGAAAAAAAATAATTCATAACACATTATGGTTACAATCCAAATCAATCCTTCCGATAATGTGGCAGTTGCCATAGAGTCATTAAAGGCAGGAACAAAAATAAATGTAAACGGTAAAGACATAGTTCTCAATAACGA
>JAILIJ010000097.1 GCA_024695315.1 Bacteroidaceae bacterium | reverse complement strand
AAATTTTACATCGTTATTCACAATCACAGTATCTGTTTCCTCTGGAAGAGAAGTCTCGTAAGGTGTTATACCGTGCTCGCAATAATAATTCATAATATAATTTGCGGCAATAAAAGCAGGAACGTATCCTCGAGTTTCTCTAGGCAATCTTCCATAAACAGACCAGTAATCAGTTTTACCAGTATTTCCAGAACGTAATATGGCTCTTTGCACATTTCCCTCGCCACAATTATATGCTGCGATTGCCAATCCCCAATCATTAAACATGCCGTAAAGGTCTCGCAAATATCTTGCAGCAGCATCTGAAGCCTTTACAGGGTCACGACGTTCATCAACCAAGGTATTTACACGAAGCCCATACTTCTTACCTGTTGTAATCATAAATTGCCATAATCCAGCAGCACCAACTCGTGATGTGGCAGCAGGACGAAGAGCAGATTCTATAACTGGAAGATATTTGAGTTCCAAAGGAAGTCCGTATCGTTCTAAAGCCTCTTCAAAAATAGGCATATAAAAGTTTGAACTTCCTAACATCACGGACACAGAACGTTTCATCTTATTCGAATATGTATCGATGAATTTCCTCGTGACGTTATTAAGCGGCATCTCTATTGTTGTCGGAATACGAGAAAGACGACTCACAATAATAGAATCATCATAAGATAATTCGCGTATTCTTGAAGTTATATTAGTAGAAGGTTTAAGATTCTCCTTATTTACATAGTCATCCATTAATTCTTCGCCAGAGATTATCATTCCCTCTGGCATCTCAATTTCCTCGGTTACGCCCTCACCTTCATCGACTGTGACGACATTCTGCGCCCACGATGTAGATGTTGCAACTAGTAAAAAAGTATAAATACAGAATCTTTTCATTTCTTTTATAAATTTTCTAATCAAAAATTAAGACTACAATTTAGCCCATAAGAAGAACCATTTAACGAAGTGGTACGCATAGTTCTTAAATTATCATTTATAATAGTCGGAGATAATTTTAACGTCAAATCCGGACTTATGTCAAAACTAGACATTTCTGCATCAACATATGCGTCTATAATTGAGATGAGGTACACACCTATCATACAGAAAAGACTCATATCTCGATAACGACGATAAAAATTCTTTTTACGCTTAAACAAATCCTGAAGTCGCGACAAATTGGATTCTACATTATAGCTTGAAGGTATGAAATTCATGTAACTTTGGGTATTGTCGTCGCTATCCATGATATCTATGTAAGCTTGAGAATAATCTCTATACATCGTGTTGTTCCATGTCAACGCATAAAAACACCCCAAAAATCCTCCGTATATAATCGGCAATTTCCAATACTTACGATTATAAATCTGTCCACCTCCAGGAATGGCTATTGCTAACCACATAGCTTTTTTCGGATTAGGAAGCCAACGTTCAGTCTCAACATTTGACACACCTTCCGTAGAAAACTCCGTCTGCATCAATGAAACATCCCGCATAATGGAATCCACGACAGCACTATCAGAAGCCTGTTCTACAATTTCATTCATTAGAACAGAATCTTCCACTACTGTTGTGTCCCAAACTTCCTCATCAGCTATAGCAATATTCTGTTGTTGCGCCATCATGTTTAACTGACACGCAAACAACAAAATAACAGCTATATATTTTTTATTTATCAATCGTTTCAATGATACTCTATATCTATTTGTTGTGTACATTCCAAAAGTCACACAATAAAAAATCCGGAAACAATCAATTATCGCCTATAAGCGCAATAATACGTCTTAGTTCATCTGCATTCTTAAATGAAAAAGTAACTTTTCCATTACCAGACTTTGAACATGTCACATTTACATCTGTACCGAACTTCTCTGACATTTCCTTACGCAAATTATCAAACTCAGGTGTAAGAGTCTTAGCTGACTTTGGAGATTTACTTCCATCTTCATCTTTAACCTCATTCAAGTTCTTGATAATTTCTTCAACCTTACGCACAGAATATCCTTTCTGCTGAATCTCCTTAAACAGTTTAACCTGAAGCTTTGGGTCTTCCAATGCTAAAAGCGCACGCGCATGTCCTGTGTCAATATCATGATTCTGCAAAGCAACCTGTACGGGAGCCGGAAGCTTTAACAAGCGAAGGAAATTAGCAACTGTTGCACGCTTCTTTCCTACTCTATCAGACAGTTTTTCCTGTGTCAAACCATACTGATCAATCAAATGCTGATAAGCTAATGCTATTTCTATAGAGTTGAGATCCTGACGCTGAATATTTTCTATCAGGGCCATCTCCATAACATTCTCATCTGAAGCCGTACGAATGTAAGCAGGTATTGTCCTCAATCCTGCACGCTGAGAAGCTCTCCAACGACGCTCACCAGCTATAATTTCATAATGACCGTCTTCCATTTCACGGAGTGTTATAGGCTGAATAATACCTATCTCCGAAATAGAATCAGCAAGTTCTTGTAATGCCTCTTCATCAAACTCATGTCGAGGCTGATTTGGATTTGCCTGAATAAGGCTTATTTCAATCTCATTTATAGTTGATGAACCTTCAGTACGTACGTCTTCTGTTGATATAAGCGCATCAAGACCACGACCAAGGCCAAACTTTTTCTTTACCGCCATTATTAAAATTTGTATTTTACTTTACCTCATCCTCTCGCAATTATCTCACGAGCTAATGAAGTGTAATTTTTTGTTCCTGCTGAAGTAGCATCATAAAGTATACATGGAATACCATGAGATGGTGCTTCACTCAACTTAACATTACGCTGAATAACTGTCTTGAAAACCAATTCCTGGAAGTGGCGCTTTACCTCTTCATAAATTTGATTTGCCAAACGTAAACGTGAATCAAACATAGTCAACAAGAATCCTTCTATTTCAAGCCTTGGATTCAACTTTGACTTTATGATTTTCACAGTATTCAACAATTTACTAATTCCTTCAAGCGCAAAATACTCACACTGCACAGGAATAATAACTGAGTCTGCTGCAGTCAAAGAATTTACTGTTATAAGTCCTAAAGAAGGAGAGCAGTCTACTAAAATAAAATCATACTCATTACGCAGCGGATCCAAAATCCTTTTTAGCACAGTTTCACGCTTATCTACATTAAGCATTTCTATCTCTGCTCCAACAAGGTCGATATGGCTAGGAATTATATCCAAGCCCTCTATATCTGTTGTATATATCGCCTCATGAGGATCTGTATTATTTATAATGCAGTCATAAATCGAAGTATCGACCTGCTGTATATCCACACCTAAACCTGATGAAGCGTTAGCCTGAGGATCTGCATCAACAACCAACACTTTCTTTTCTAATGTTGCTAAAGATGCAGCCAAATTAATAGCAGTTGTAGTCTTTCCCACACCGCCTTTTTGATTTGCTAAAGCAATAATTTTTCCCATACTTAATTTCTTTTCCATTCAATGCAATGGACTTCATTCTTGAAATCTTTGCACTCTTACTTCATTTTAGATGCAAAGATAAGTAAATTCCGTGGAACATTAACTAATTTCGTGAAACAAATTATTGTTAATTTATCAAAAAGAGCAGCATTTATATATGAACTTATTAAAATTAGGATTCTTATTATTAAAACTTTTCATTAACTACAATTTCACCCCTAAAAAAAATGAATAGACAAAAGCACAATGCCACATGAACAAAAAAAAGCAGGAAATAAATTTCCTGCTTCGTGGGCGTTGACGGATTCGAACCGCCGACCCTCTGCTTGTAAGGCAGATGCTCTAAACCAGCTGAGCTAAACGCCCTTGTTGGTCGGGATGACACGACTCGAACGTGCGACCCCTTGGTCCCAAACCAAGTATACTACCAACTGTACTACATCCCGTTGCTTTTTTCTTGAAATTTTCTCGCTTGTTGGTCGGGATGACACGACTCGAACGTGCGACCCCTTGGTCCCAAACCAAGTATACTACCAACTGTACTACATCCCGTTTTAAGCTTTATTAGAACTTATCAGCGAGGTTCCTTTCTCAAAAGCGATGCAAAGGTATGGCTTTTTTTTTTACCAGCAAAACTTTGGCGAGTTTTTTTTTTTGAAAATTATCAAAAATAACCCATAAAGAACAGATAATAGACGAACACGCAATAACACCACAGTTAAAACTCCCGTTTTTTCGTACTCTAAGGAGATTTGATGTTTCTTGCAAAAAAGCCATCAAAGCACTCTCTTTCCTAGAAAAACATAAAGAATTTTCAAAAAAACTATCTATACCTTAGAAATATTTTCGTCCTAGCTTTTCACGAAACGCACATAAAAAAACAATTTTAACCTTTTGCATCCACAAGAAAAACATTTATTACAACATCTACAAGATTTCCACAACCACATTTTTTCTCATTCCCCACCTAAGAATAATCTTTCACCTCACCTCTACCTATTATATATGAATAAAACCAATGAACCCGTAAAACCTCATAACCGTATAATCACTCAGATGCGCCACCTTATCATATAATACAAAAAAAGCACGTCAAAAAGAACGTACTTTTCTACCCCACCTCCTTCGACAACGCTTCGTATTACCTTCGTAACAGCTTCGTAAAACATAGCAGATGAGTATCGATTTCTGATGCCTGAAATATTATCTCATCCCCTTTTGGATTCGGAGCTTGACGCGCACCGTCAGATGAATATTCAA
>JAILIJ010000042.1 GCA_024695315.1 Bacteroidaceae bacterium | reverse complement strand
GGTTTAGGCGCCGTAGCAGAGTGTGCAGAAGCAAGTTCCCCACTAACAGCATTTTTAAATTGATATGGTAAACGACAATAAAGCGTACGCAAAGAGAGAAAAAGCATATATGCAGGGAAAACTGTTCCCTGAGATTCAGGTGGCGATGACAAAGGTGAATCTTACGCCTACTGTAACAAAAGACGAGAGGGGTGTTCCTCACATGGAGGATAATGCTCCAGTTTATATTTATGATACTAGCGGTCCTTTTTCTGACCCTAATATAGAGGTTGATTTGAAAAAA
The DNA here is from genome assembly GCA_024695315.1 of Bacteroidaceae bacterium. GTDB lineage: Bacteria > Bacteroidota > Bacteroidia > Bacteroidales > Bacteroidaceae > Minthosoma. The sequence goes on along the minus strand of JAILIJ010000042.1, from coordinate 2,236 downwards.
GGACTTCCACGTTTGCGTGAAAGTTGGATCATTAACCGTGGGGACACAGAACAGCTAACAGAGGTTACGAGTGATTATGGTAAGCAACGCTTGGCTGATCATTCGCTTGATAGTCTTCGTTTTGAGCATATTCAGCTTCCTCGACGTGCTAAGTCAGGAAAGGCGATAACACAGATGGCTTATGCTAAGGCTGGTATAATAACTCCAGAAATGGAGTATGTGGCAATAAGGGAAAATATGAATTGTGAGGAATTGGGTGTTAAGTCACATATCACTCCTGAATTTGTGCGTGACGAGATTGCGCGTGGACGTGCTGTATTGCCAGCCAACATCAATCATCCAGAAAGTGAACCTATGATTATTGGCCGTAATTTCCTTGTGAAGATAAATACCAATATCGGTAACTCTGCAACAACTTCAAGTATAGATGAAGAGGTTGATAAAGCGGTATGGTCATGTAAATGGGGAGGTGATACGCTTATGGATTTGTCTACGGGTGATAATATCCATGAGACACGTGAATGGATTGTTCGTAACTGTCCTGTACCAGTTGGTACTGTGCCTATTTACCAAGCCTTAGAGAAAGTGAATGGTCGAGTTGAAGACTTGACATGGGAGGTGTATAAGGATACCCTTATCGAACAATGTGAGCAGGGTGTTGACTATTTCACTATACATGCCGGTATCCGTCGTCATAATGTGCATCTTGCTGACAGTCGCCTTTGTGGTATTGTAAGTCGTGGTGGTAGTATTATGTCTAAATGGTGTCTCATCCACGATAAGGAATCTTTCCTATATGAGCATTTTGATGAGATATGTGATATCGTGGCACAATATGACGTAGCATTATCTCTTGGTGACGGTCTTCGTCCTGGATGTACAGCGGACGCTAATGATGCGGCTCAGTTTGCTGAACTTGATACTATGGGTGAACTTGTCGTGCGTGCATGGGAAAAGAATGTTCAGGCATTTATCGAAGGTCCTGGTCATGTACCAATGCATAAGATACGTGAAAATATGGAACGTCAACTTGATCATTGTCACGAGGCTCCATTCTATACCTTAGGACCTATTGTGACAGATATTGCCCCTGGTTATGATCATATAACAAGTGCCATAGGTGGTGCACAAATTGCATGGTTGGGTACGGCTATGCTTTGTTATGTGACTCCTAAGGAACACCTTGCTCTTCCAAATAGAGAGGATGTGAGAGTCGGAGTCGTCACTTATAAGATTGCTGCTCATGCTGCTGACCTCGCTAAGGGACATCCTGGTGCGCAAATTCGTGATAATGCCCTGAGTAAGGCTCGTTTTGACTTTAGATGGCGTGACCAGTTCCACTTATCTCTCGATCCAGAGCGTTCACTACAGTATTTTGAGGAAGCAGGTCATACGGATGGTGAGTATTGTACTATGTGCGGACCTAATTTCTGTGCAGCCAAACTTACTCATGACCTCAGAAAATTATAGTCGTTACGTATTTTTTTCCTGTTTTGCGAAAAAGTAAAAAATGAAGTTATGACAGATTCTTTTTCAAGTGAACAGAAACGGCGGTATAATCGTCATCTGATTCTTGATGGCATAGGTGCTGAGGGACAGAGAAAATTACTTGATGCTAGAGTATTGATCGTGGGTGCAGGAGGACTTGGCTCTCCTGTGGCCCTATATCTTGCTGCGGCAGGTGTAGGGACTATTGGTCTTGCTGATGGCGATACCGTGTCGTTGACAAATCTTCAACGCCAGATAATTCATCGTACCGAGGATGTTGGAGTACCAAAGGTGGATTCGGCAGAGCGGAGCATTAAGGCTTTGAATCCAGATGTTGTGGTAGAAAAGTATGATGAGTACCTTACCGAGGATACCATATTGGATGTTGTCAAGCAATATGACTTCATTATAGACGGAACGGATAATTTCGCAGTCAAGTATTTGATAAATGATGCCTGTGTCATGGCCGGAAAGCCTTTTTGCATGGGAGGAATCAATCGTTATTCGGGACAGTTGATGACTCACGTTCCTGGTTCTGCTTGTTACCGTTGTATGTTTCCTGAGCCTCCAGCTGTGGGTGATGTTGAGACTTGTTCTATGGTAGGTGTGCTTGGAAGTATAGCAGGAATTTGTGGAACAATTCAGGCAACAGAAGCTATAAAATATATTACGGCTCATGGGGAGCTACTTACAGACACTTTGCTCACTTTTGATGCTCAGAATATGCAGTTCACACGTTTTGATTTTA
>JAILIJ010000003.1 GCA_024695315.1 Bacteroidaceae bacterium | reverse complement strand
AAAAACTGCAGTTTATTGCGCAAAGTACTGGAGTTTTTCCCGCAGAGTACTAAATCATACTCCTTGATGGCATTCTGTTTAATGTTCGTTTTAGCCCAATTATTCCAGTCATATAAAAGACGAGAGTGTATCAAAAGTCTTAAGCGGACTTCCAATACACTCTCATATCATGTAGCTGAACTTGGAGTATTAGTACCAAGTAGTATCTTTGTCTATCTGATATTTATATATCTTTGCAAGTTTTATGTCGAAAATAAGTGTAGAATAACCAGGTATGCTGGTTGTACTGTTGTCTGTCTCTCCATATCCGAGATAGTAAGGGATATAAACCTTCCATTGGTCTCCTTCAACCATGTTTAGGGTTGCAGTTGCAAATCCCACAATGTTTTGGCTTACTGCCATAAGTGTAGGCACATCTGTATTTTCATTAAGTACGTAGGTACTGTAGCTTTTGCCGAAGATGTAGCCCTGTGGGTATGATGTTGAAGGAATAAGGCGTCCAAGATAATGAACACGTATTGAGTCATTATATATAGGACTATAAGTTCCTTTACCGGCTGCTTCCTTATGAATGTAGATGAAGTGGTTGTTATTAGGAGAAACGCTTTCAACGGAGTCGTTGAGGTTGAATGCTAGCATCTTTTCCCAGCAACCGTCCTCATTAGCTTCACAAACAGAAGCTATGGAATCAATATAGTGTTGATTTCTTGCTTGCCAGTTTACGTACTCACTTTCTTCTTCAGTCTCGGAACAAGCAACGAGTGTCAGTGCCATAAGCACTGAACACACGGTGTTTGATATGTTTGAAAAATATTTCATCAATTGTTTTTTGTTGATTACTCTTTTCTGTATGCCCTTATTTATATGAGCATTTATGGAGAGTTTCTACTTATTTTACTTGAGATTCTTCAAAAGATATGGGATTGAAACCTGCTCCTCGATGATACCCTGAAGGTCAGCGATAGCAACACGCTTCTGCTCCATAGTGTCGCGGTAACGAAGAGTTACTGTGTTATCCTCGAGAGTCTGGTTGTCAACAGTAACACAGAATGGTGTACCGATAGCATCCTGACGGCGGTAACGCTTACCAATCTGATCTTTCTCCTCATATTTGCAGTTGAAGTGGAACTTGAGAGCGTCGATAATTTCCTTAGCCTTCTCTGGCAGTCCATCCTTCTTTGTAAGTGGGAATACTGCGAGTTTAACTGGTGCAAGTGCAGCAGGAAGGTGAAGCACAGTACGAGTCTCGCCGTTTTCAAGCTTCTCCTCGTCATAGCTATGGCAGATGACAGAGAGGAACATACGGTCAACACCGATTGATGTCTCGATAACGTATGGAGTGTAGCTTGTGTTATCTTCTGGATCGAAATATTCAATCTTCTTACCTGAGAACTTAGCATGCTGGCTAAGGTCAAAGTTTGTACGTGAGTGGATACCCTCAACTTCCTTGAAACCGAAAGGCATCTTGAACTCTACGTCTGTAGCTGCATTTGCATAGTGAGCGAGCTTGTCGTGGTCGTGGAAACGGTAGTTTTCTGCGCCGAAACCGAGTGCCTGGTGCCATGCCATACGACGCTCCTTCCAAGTCTTAAACCATTCGAGTTCTGTTCCTGGCTTAACGAAGAACTGCATTTCCATCTGTTCGAATTCACGCATACGGAAGATGAACTGACGAGCAACGATTTCATTACGGAAAGCCTTACCGATCTGTGCAATTCCGAAAGGTATTTTCATTCGACCAGTCTTCTGCACGTTGAGGTAGTTTACGAAGATACCCTGTGCAGTCTCTGGACGGAGGTAAATAGTGCTTGTACCATCAGCAGAAGCACCCATTTCTGTCTTGAACATGAGGTTAAACTGACGAACGTCAGTCCAGTTGCGTGTACCAGAAATAGGACATACGATTTCCTCGTCGAGGATGATTTGCTTCATACCGTCGAGATCGATTCCGCCTGGAGCGTTCATAACCTCCTGATAACGCTTTTCGAGTGCATCGCGCTTAGCCTGATTCTCAAGAACGTGTTCTGAAGTTGCACGATACTGTGCCTCATCAAACTTATCTCCGAAGCGCTTCTTAGCCTTTGCCACTTCTTTCTCGATCTTCTCCTCATACTTTGCAATCTGCTCTTCGATAAGAACGTCAGCACGATAACGCTTCTTTGAATCACGGTTATCAATGAGAGGGTCATTGAAAGCATCTACGTGACCAGAAGCCTTCCAAATTGTTGGGTGCATGAAGATAGCAGAGTCCAATCCTACGATATTGTCGTGGAGGCGGACCATGTACTGCCACCAGTAGTTCTTAATGTTATTCTTGAGCTCAACACCATTCTGACCATAGTCATAAACTGCGCCGAGTCCATCATAAATTTCTGAAGAAGGGAATACAAAACCATATTCCTTGCAGTGGCTAACCACTTTCTTAAAAACGTCTTCTTGTGCCATTATATTATTATATTGTTATAGTTATCTTTAGAACTTTTTACACAAATATGATGCAAAGTTACGAGTTTCTTACCAAAATGCAGTATTTTTGCTGCTAAATAATCATAAAACCGTTGAAAATGAAGAATTCTGTAATGACAAATGAGGCTGTTGAACTTTTGAAAAAACTTATTTCGACTCCAAGTGTGAGTCGTGATGAGACAAAAGCTGCCGATATTTTGAATGATTACCTTGTCAGAAAAAACGAGGAAGTGGGTAATAAGTTTTCTGTACATCGCCACGGAAACAATACGTGGTGTGTGGAAAACAAATATGATGAATCTAAACCAACTATTCTTTTAAATGCTCATATAGATACTGTTAAGCCGGTTGCGGGATGGAAGCATGACCCTTTTACTCCTGTAGTTGAAGGTGAAACGCTTTATGGGCTTGGCAGTAATGATTGTGGTGGCGGCTTGATGGCTCTATTACAGGTTTTTCTATATAAAGTGACGAGTGAGAAGGATGAGGCATACAATATAATATACCTTGCTTCTTGTGAAGAGGAAGTATCTGGAAAGAATGGTATTGAATCTGTTCTTCCGCTTCTTCCTAAGATTGATTTTGCTATTGTGGGAGAACCTACTGGTATGCAACCGGCGATAGCAGAAAAGGGGCTTATGGTTATTGATGCTGTTGCTCATGGTAAGGCTGGACATGCAGCCAGAAATGAGGGCGATAATGCCATTTACCATGCCATAGAGGATATTAAATGGTTATCAGAGTGGCAATTTCCTAAGCAGACGGATTTGTTAGGTCCTGTTAAGAATACTGTAACTATTGTAAATGCGGGAACTCAGCATAATGTCATTCCAGACCAATGTACTTTTACTATTGACGTAAGAAGTAATGAGTGTTATACGAATGAGGAGATATTTGAATTTTTCTCTCAAAAGTTAAAGTCAGAACTTAAAGCTCGTAGTTTCCGTCTTAGTTCTTCTCGAATTGAAAAGAACCATCCTTTTGTAGAGAGATGCGTAGCTGCAGGACTTCTACCTTTTGGCTCTCCAACACTTAGCGACCAGGCACTTATGCGCTTTCCAAGTCTAAAGCTTGGTCCAGGTCAAAGTAGCCGTTCACATACGGCCGATGAGTATATCAAAATTAGTGAGATAGATGACAGCATATCGTTATATATTAGTTTGCTTGACGGTTTGAAAATATGATTATAGGGGCAGCATTTAGCTGCCCTTATTTGTGCTGAAAATATTCTGCGAACTCATTATAGTATGTACGACCTATTGGTAGTGGATTAGTGAGGCCAGCCAATACCACTTTAGAAGAAGTAAAGGAAATGACATAGGACAAAGATATGATGTACGACTTATGAATCCTCTTGAATTTATTGTGAGGTAAGTTTTCTGCAATAGTGCTCATTCTCGTTTGCGACTTTATATCTACGCCATTATTCAAGTGAATGCAGATATAGTTGTCCATAGCCTCTATATAATATATTTCGTTCAGAACTATGGTGACATTCTTATATCCCGATTTAACGATAAGATGTTGTTGGTTTTCATTTTGTATGAGAATCTTCTTTTGTGCTCGTTCTATGGCTTGTTGAAAGCGATCGAAAGAAAAAGGTTTGATTAGATAGTCTGTCGCATTAAGGTCGAAGCCGTGAATAGCATATTCTGGATAAGCAGATGTGAATATCAAACACGTTTTTTCTGGGCAGTTAGTTGCCAAGGATAAGCCGCTAACGTCTTCTCCCATTTCTATATCCATAAATAGAATATCTGGTTCTTCCCTAATTACTGCTTGCATCCCTTTTTCGGGTGATGTGTAGACTTTTACATCTGTTATTTCCAGACGTTTACAAAATTCTGTTATTATTTTTAGTGCAAGCGGCTCATCATCGATTGCTATACAATTTATCATTTTTTGTTGGGTTATTTTATTAACTGAAAATTAGGTTGTATCTTATGATAGTGTACTAAAATTCAAATTTATATGAGCTAAAATGAGTTATCTAAAACGTTGGCAAAGGTACATTTTTTTTTACATTTCTCATAAAAGTTGACTATTTTTATGTAAAATCTTTTCTTTATGTTGTGCTGCTATTTTCCTATAAGCTACATGTAGGTTTCAGTTTTCTCTTTTGTATGATTGAGCTGTGGCTTATATCGCGTAATGTATTTTTACCAAGTTGCAATTCTTAGTCTTGAATAGCTACGAACATTACATAAAAAAGAGTTATCGTAAAAAACGTAAAAAGTGGTTCCGGTAAGTACGTATTTTCTTACCCCACCTCCTTCGACAACGCTTCGTATCTCCTTCGTATCAGCTACGTATTCCATTGCTGATGAGTATGATTTTTCGAGTACTTAAAATTTTGCTCATCCCCACTTAGAATCGGAGATGGAAACGCATCGTCAGATGAATATTCAAAGATAGTTAAATCATGACTTTTTTATCGTTTTTTCTATCCTAATAAAAATTTTAACATTATTTTTAACATTTCGTTGAATATCGTTCCGAAGGATTGTAATCTCGACATTACAATGGCCAAAGTGCAATAAATACTACTTATCGTAATTTTTTTAAGAATCAAGATTGATAGTCAAATTTACGGAAAAGATATTATTGTCATGAGTAATGTTTAATGTATGGCGCTCAGGATATAATAGCGTAAGGCGCTGTTTGCAGTTACTTATTCCTTCACCTTCAACAAATTCGAAAGGCGCTTTGTAAATGTTATTCCGCGTAAGAAATTTTAGTTGCCCTTCTGTCACAGTTATATTGATAAGTATGTCGGAATGTTCATTTGGATTTATGCCGTATTTTATAGCATTTTCCACAAATGTCATAAGCAACATAGGTGGAATTACGGATGTGCCATTATCCGTTTCATACTTGAAATGAATGTCGGCAGTGTGGCCAATTCTTAGTTTCTGCATTTCAATATATTTGCGTATATTTTCAGCCTCTTTGTCAATTAGTACGAGCTCTCTTTTAATATCGTCATACATGTAGTGCATGAGTTCTGTGAAATTCATAAATGCCTGTTCGGCCAAGTCTGATTTTGTAACTATCAGGCTATATATTGAGTTGGCTGTATTATATAGGAAATGAGGATTAATCCTTGACTTATAAAGAGCTATTTCGGCGTCTTTTCGTTTTTGTTCAGCCTCTATTCGTATTTCCTTTTGTCTTAGAAATTGCGTTAGTAGTCCAGTAGCAAAACTCGTTATATTGATAAGAATAAACAATAGCCATAACTTTTGTTTGTTCACGTTAAGAGTTATTGCATTATAATGTAAGTCTGTATTTATGTACTCTTGGGCAAGAAGGATATTCTCGTTACTTATAAAAGAAAATGTGATTATAAATGATAAAATCAAGATTCCCCCACTTATATAAGGAAAAATGCCTCCTTTGAAAAGTAAAGGTACGGTTATAATTCTATTTAATATATATAGCAAAAGCATCCATTCTACCATAAGTGTTGTGGTAAAAGGACTATGCTCAATCCAGTTTATTATTGGTAGAGCATAGCACATTAGTGGCAGCAAGGCAATACATATTAGTAAGTCCGTGAGTATAATTACTTTTTTCATAGACAGTCATAATAAGAACTTTGCAAAGATACATAAAGTACAGTTTTTACACAAGACTGATAATTGAAATCACTAATTGTCATTAGATGATATTGTCGTTTGCCATCAAAAATCGTCGTTTGCGATATTTACGCTTAATATCCATCACTTTTTTTCATGTTTTTTAGGTATTGCGTGCAAAAAACTAACCTCGTACCTTTGCACTCGATAATCAATAAGTAGAAATAATGAAAATTAACTCATGTATTTTGTTCTCTTTATTGCTTGTGTCATTGTCAGTTTATGCAGGTGATAATAGAGATGGTAAAAAGGTTGGAAATATACGCAAAGACTCTATAAATAGAGAAAAGCTTGTCGATTTAGATGAGGTTATTGTTGCCACAAGCTCAGTAAAAGCTATCAATAAAACGGCATTTAATGCTGTTGGTATTGACACTAAATCTCTACAAAACACAACACAGAACTTAAGTGATGCTTTGCGTCAGGCACCAGGAATGAAACTGCGTGAGGCGGGAGGTGTAGGTTCTGACATGCAGTTGATGATGGACGGATTTAGCGGAAAACATGTTAAGGTATTTATAGACGGCGTGCCACAGGACGGAGTGGGCGCATCATTTGGACTCAACAATATACCTGTCACTTACGCTGACCGTATCGAGGTCTATCGAGGAGTTGTACCAGTAGGATTTGGTACGGATGCAATAGGTGGAGTCATAAATGTCGTTACAAAGCGCAACGGAATGCGATGGCATGCTGATGCATCATATAGCTATGGCTCTTTCAACACTCATAAGTCTACGGTAAACTTTGGCCAGCGTTTCCAAAACGGATTGACTTATGAAATTGATTTCTTCCAGAATTATTCAGACAACAATTATAAAATTGATGCAACCGGAGTGAAGCATTTCTTAGAAGGCGGTGGAAGTAAGCAAAATTCAAAACTTGCTGAACGTGTTGAGCGCTTTAATGATACATATCATAATGAGGCCATTATAGGAAGAATAGGATTTGTGAGCAAGGAATGGGCCGACAGACTGATGTTTTCCATGACTTATTCTAACATGTATAAGGAAATACAGACTGATGCTCGTCAGACAGTAGCCTTTGGACAGCGTCATCGTAAGGGCTGGTCTTTACTTCCTGCTATAGAATACCGTAAGTGTAACATTTTCGTGGAAGGATTGGATATTGTCATGACAGCTAATTATAATAGAAATATGACAAATAATGTTGATACTTCAACTTACGAGTACAACTGGTTGGGAGAATGCCGATATAAGAATGGAAGAGTGGGTGAGGTGTCATATCAGGACACTAAGTCATATAATGATAACTGGAATGCAACACTTACTGCTAAATACGATTTGGGACGCATAGGAAAACTCACCTTGAATCATGTGTTTAGCGCTATTAATAGAGAGACAAAGACTGTAACGGTCGATTTGTCAAATGATATTCGTAAGGTTACTAATAAGAATATTACCGGCTTGTCATACCAGCTCAATCCGCTACAAGAATGGAATGTGACAGCATTTGCCAAATATTATGATCAACGTAATACCGGTCCTTTGGCTCTGTCATCTAATTCTAATACTACATATATTAAGTCGCACAATAATTCTTCTATGCTCGGATATGGTGCCGCAACATCATATAATATTCTTAAGCCATTGATGGCTAAGTTCTCGTATGAGCGAGCATGCCGACTTCCTACACTTGAGGAACTCTTTGGAGATAATGACCTTGAGCGCGGATTGTTCACTTTGAAACCTGAGCGTAGTCACAACTACAATTTCAATCTAGTTTACAATACACGTTTCGCAAAAAAACATTCTCTTTACTTAGAAGGAGCTTTGATATATAGATTGACAAAAGACTATATCAAGCGTACCACAGAAAATGTGAGCGGAACATACTATGGCGCATATTCTAATCATGGAAGGGTAAAGACTAAGGGATGGAATATGGGAGTAAGATATTCATATTCACGTTTGTTTACTATAGGCGGAAACTTCACGCAGATGAATGTTAGGGATGATGAGAAACTCCAGGAGACGGGTTCTAATCAGGCTAATCTGACTTATGGGGCACGAATGCCTAATTTGCCTTATCAATTTGCTAATGGAGATGCTACAGTATATTTCAACGGACTCGGAGGCCGAGGCAACGTGTTGAGCTGTAATTATGAAATCTTATATACACATAGCTTCCCGCTCTTCTCTGAAGTATATGGAAAATCCAGTTCTAAGATGCTGGTTCCTACACAGACAAGTCATAATGCTACCGTTACATACTCAATGAAGCATGGCAAATATAATTTCTCACTTGAATGTGTGAATTTTACAGATGCGTCCTTGTATGATAACTTCAACCTCCAAAAGGCTGGTCGTGCTTTCTATGGAAAAATCAGAGTTCGATTTGGTGCATAAGTGATGTGATTTTTGAAATATAATAAATAATGATATAATTAAAACAAAAAAGATGAACAACAAATTATTTAAGTCAGGAGTGTTAATGTTAGGTTTTGCAGCATTGCTTTCTTCATGTGGAGACGATGATGACGAAACTATAGTAAAAGATGAAACTGAAACAGCTAAAGAACAGGCAGCTTTCTTCTTTACAGGAACAAATAGTGAAGGATCGGCTAACTATATATCAACAGTCAATTCCCTTTCTGAAGGTACATCTACAGTAGTGGGTAATGGCTTGGAGACATTTACTGGTACAGAGTGGTTCACATGGAAGGATAAGTATCTTTTCCGTTTGCAATATAATCAGGGAAATAGTGGTGGTACATCGGCTTATTTCCTTAACTCAAAAGGTGAGATTGAGACTAGTGCATACACATACGATATTCAGCGCTTCACTACATACGGAGTGTTTGGCGACTATGTCATCACTTCCGCTGTAGCTGCTACTGACACAAAGGATGAGGCTGGTAATGCTGCTTATGGAATAACGGTCACTTACCTTGATCCAGTTAATGAGGAAACAAAAAACCGCGATGTCATAATCTCTGAAAACTTCCTTGGTACTGGTGAGTATGTCACATTCTCAGGTATCGTTGAGGCTGGTGGAAAACTCTATTCTGCTGTTGTTCCTGTAGGACTTAGTGCTTATGGAAACTATACAAGCAATCAGAAGTGGGTTAAGAAGGGAAATGAAGACCTGCTTGCAGGTAGCGATAACGCTATTACACTTTCAGCAACTCAGTATCCTGATTCTTGTTTCGTTGTTGTATATGATAATGAGAAGATGGAGAATCCTACAATCATCAGAACAGACAAGATGAGCTACTCTTGTGGCCGTATGCGTTCGCAGTACTACCAGTGTATTTGGGCTGCTGAGAATGGAGATGTTTATGTATTCTCACCAAATGTAACTCGTGCACAGACTGATGACCGCTTGAAGTCTGAACACAAATCAAGCGTTATGCGTATTAAGGCTGGAGCAACAGAATTTGACGAAAGCTATGGTGTAGTCGATCTTGAGACTTTGGCTGATGGACTGCCATTGTTCCGTTGCTGGAGCATGTCAGGCAATTATTTCTTGCTTCAGATGTACACTGCAGGATTTAACAATATGGGTACTGGAGCTACTGCTTTGGCTGTATATAATGGTGGAACTAAGGAGTTGACTATGATTTCTGGACTCCCTGAAAGAGATGTTATTTCTGCATTCAGCAAGCGTCCTTACAATGATGAGAATGGACTTACTTACATCACAGTACAGACTAATGATGGTAACAAGCCTGCTGTTTATTCTATTGATCCTGCTACTGCAACTGCTACTCGTGGACTTGAGGTTGAGTGTGGACAGATCAATTATGCAGGTAAGCTTATTATGCAGAATAAATAATTCTAGTTTCGCAATCACTTGCTGGAAGTAATTTACTACTTTCGAAACTCAAATAATTAATACAATAAAATACGTAATAAAATGAAAATAAATATACTTAAGACTGCACTTCTGTCAGTACTATTTGCAGCATCTCTTTCTCTATCAGCTCAGACCGATAGCAATGTTAAGGCTGTTATGGATAATATCCTTACTCGTGCAAGTGTAAGAAGTTTTCTCGAGAAACCAGTTGAGCAGGATAAGATTGAGACAATGCTTCGTGCTGCTATGGCTGCACCAACAGATAGAAATCTTCAGCCTTGGCATTTTGTTGTACTTAACACTCCTGAGGCTGTAGCCCAGTATGCAGGTGACGGTGAGCGTGCTCAGCGAATGAAAAAGACTCCTCTTATTATTGTTGTCTGTGCTGATACTGCACGTATGGCAAAGGGCGAGGTGAGAGAAATATGGATTCAGGACTTGTCGGCTGCTACAGAGAATCTTTTGCTCGCTGCTCATGCTCTTGGTTTGGGTGCTGTTTGGACAACTGTTCATCCGATTGCTGCTAAGGTGGAGAATGTTAGAAAGAAGCTCAATATGCCTGCTAATCTCTATCCTATGTGTGCCATCCGTATAGGTTATCCAAATCCAGAAAGAAAGGCTGAACCAAAGGATAAGTGGGATGTCAATAAGATCACTTATGGTGCGTGGAAATAACTACCCCTTCTAATAATACGCAAAAAGTAATTACAGAGTAGAAAGATTATTACAAATCGTTTCTGTTAGATGTTGTGGGGCGTGTGTCAAGATTATAGATCTTAGACACACGTCTTTTTTATATGTTTGAGCAGTGTTTGAGCACTGCTCAAACACTGCTCAAACGGTGTGTTAACGCTGCTCAAATGGGATATAGCTAATGAAAGACCTGAGAAGGGTGCTTAGGTGTATGCTGTGATGGGGCATTTTATGCTGAATAATTCTTCCGTTTGAGCGCAAAAGTTTATGGAATACGCAGCGTAAATTTTTCTCATATTTTGGATAAGTTTTCAAAATCACGCTGTGGTACAGTTATACCACGCTGTGGTACGACCGAACCACGGCGTGATTTTACCGTACCACGGTGCAATTTGAAGAATTTTTCCGCAATAAGCAGAAAAATGGCAAGTATTAATAAGGAAATTATTCTGCATTGATGGATGAAAGATTCTGCATGAAGGAATGCTAAAAGAGGCGAAGTTTTAGCGAACAAAGCAATATTAGAAAATATGACAATAGACAAAAAAGGTCGGATTCCATAGGAAACCGACCTTAATTTATGTGATGCGCAAAAGTTTTGCGGATATTGTATTATTTCAGAAATATTAGTCCTTCAATAATGCGCCTGCAACGTTATAAGTTTTATTATCCTTGATGATAACAATCTTGCCATTACGAACAACTTTCTTTACAGAACCTGCAGTCTGAACATTAGCGTTGATGTTGTTGATAGCAGTAGGAATTTAAGAATAGTAGATTGCAATTGATTCGATACGAGTCTGCTTAGAATCGCTTGAGTTACCAATTGTGAATTCTGTTGAATTGATAATGTAACAGTTGTCGCTATTTTCTTCAACATTAACATTATTTCCGTTTACAGATATTGTTCCGAATTCGTAATTCTTAATGTATGTTATCTTGATACTATCAACAAGATATGTTTCGTTTGATACTGTTATAGAGTTATTTTTCCCGCCAGCATCCATTGAGGAGTAAAGACCGAAATATCCATTAGAGAAGAGACGTGGATAGTTGTCTGTATCACCTTGGTTTGCTGTTACAGTCCATACGTTTTCGTCAAGATTCAAAGATGAAGCATTGTTGCCCTCTGTCATGTTTGACTGAGTAATACCAGTGTACTTCAAGTCGAAGTGAGCTGCTTCTGGATTTTCAACGTAAGGTTCAAGAAGTTTGAGTGACTTTATTTCTACAACATACCAGTTTCCACCATCAGCGATGTTTTGAATACCATATTCGAGAACACCTGAATCGTCAACCTCTGCTGTGATAGTGTGTAGGTAGTCTGTGATAGTACAAGCTGTCTGACCGATAACTTCGATATCCTTTGTTGTACCGTTTGCATATACCTGAGCGATGTTAGCACCTGTTGTGCCTTGAATCCATGCAAGATTAGATGTTGCATAAATCTGTACTTCGTATGTACCCTTGTTGAGTCCATCGATAGTTTGGAAGATGATCTTGCCTGATGTGAAAGCAGAATTGTTATAAGTATCTGTTCCACCATTAGAATAGAGCTTTGGTCCATCTCCCTGTGTGCTACCCCAAAAGCTGTTTTCCATTACGTATGTAAGATCAGAATTAGCTGTTGTCTGTGCTTTCTGAGCAGCGATAAGAGCTTTAACAAGTGCCTCAACAGATGTTTCAGTAGCTTCAGCTACTGCAAATGAAGCTTTACCGTCCTCGTCGAGAGTTGAGATGTAAGTCTCGTTTGTTGCATAGAAGTCAGCTACTGTTTCTGCATTGGCGATGGCAGCAAGTGCAGCTTCGTAATTTTCAATTGTTGGATTGTCAGTGTAGTTCTGGAGAGCAGTCTTCTGGCTTTCTGCTGTTGCAGAGTTCATAGCGCCTTCAACAGCATTCAGTACTGGAGCTGTAGCGCTGTTGTAGACTACCTCAAGATTTTTGAAAGCAAGCCAGTTACCAACAACATTGTTAAGTGCGAAAGAAATATCAAGTGTACCAGCTTCGCTAACTTCACAGTTTACAGAGAGTGTGTCGTAAACGAGAGCACTTTCTCCGTTGTAGATTGATTTTACTCCTGTTGCAGCAAGATCAAGTGATGTGCCATTAGCACTGAAAGAAACACCAGATGGTGAATCTGTTGAATTCTTCTCGTTATATACACGTGCAACAACAGAAACTGTGTATGAACCAGCAGTGAGGCCTGTAATTTGTGAGTGAGAAATTGTTGCGTCAGAAAGATATTTTCCTGATTCAACCCATGTCTCGATAAATGGAGTGCTTATGCCTGAACCATCATTCTCTGTAGACCAAGTGTTAGTTACAAATTTGTCATTGCTTGTGATTGTCCAGTTGTTAAGAGAGGCTTCTTCTGTTAGAATAGTTACTGGGTATGTAACAATAGCCTTAATAGAATTTACAACGACCAATGCAGCAATACTTAGTGAGAGTCGTAAAAATTTATTCATAAAACTTTGTATAATTGAAATATAATAAAAAATTGTTAGTTCCCTATTTTTTTTAGTTCCCTACTTAATACTCTTAATTTCTTTCTTTTCATTTCTTTTTGCAAAGGAACGTTTTTTTTCGTTATAACACAAGCAAAAAATGTTTAATTACTATCAAATGTCCGTTTTTGACATCAAATAAGTTCATTTTGTACCATAAAAAAAGCACAAGGACTAAAACTAATCCTTGTGCTTAGATTTTATTTCCTATTATTATGTTTATGATTTGTAAACTTAAAAACGGGAAATGTTATGTTTCTTTACTTAATTCTTGCACCGACAACGTTGTAGTTCTTGCCATCCTTAAGGATAACAATCTTACCATCGCGGAGAACCTTCTTGACAGAAGCATTTGTCTCGTTAGTATTTACACTTGAGATAGCGTCTGGTATAGTGTACTCTGTGATTGTCCAAATACCGTTCTTGCTTGCATTCTTGTCAGCGTAAACAGCAGAACCGTCGTCTGTGCTGTCTGTACCGAGGAGTCCCTTAGCACCCTGAATAGTGTAACCACCTTCAACAGCGTTGAATGTAAGAACGTATGCCTCAGCAGCCTCTGTAGTAGAGCTTAATGTCCAGTTGTTGCTTGTAGTCTTGAATACATACTCGTTCTCGCTGTTAGAGAGGATATATCCACCTTCAACTGCAGTGAAGAACAAGTAAGCCTCAGATGTTACTGTAACGTTAGAGTTTGCTACGCAGAGGTTACCGTTTGCAGTTGTGTTAGCGATAGCGTAAGCCTGACCCTCAACAGGAGCGTTTGGCTTTGGTGCTTCAACAGCATTTACTTCCTCAACAGAAGTTGCGTCGTTGATAGCCTTCTTAGCTGCGTCAATGCTGCTCTGGCTGTAGCAGAATACGCCGTCGCCAATTGGTGAAAGAGCGTCAAGAGCTGCGATAGCAGTGCTCTTAGCTGCCTCGAGTTCAGAAGAAACCATTTCTACCTCGTAGAGTGCGAAACCGTCGAAGCTTGAGCTTGCGTTCCAACCCATACGTACACCTACATAAGGATGTCCTTCTTCAGCAGTGAATACATACTGAGTCTGTGACCAGTCTGTTGTTGTCTGCTCAGCACCTTGTGGCCATTCGAATGACTTGATTGCGCCATCTTCAGTAGTAGCGTCAGTCATCTTGAAGAGAGCATTGTAAGCGAAGTTGTTAGAAGATGGAGCCTTACCGCTTGTGTAAACTGTGAAGTAGTAAGTCTTACCTGGCTCTACTGGAACAGCCTGGCAGATAGTCTTAACGTCGCCTGCACCAGCACCGTTAGTAGTGAGGTATGCGCCATTGTCGCAACCGCCTTCTGTAGTTACTGTGAAGTTTGCAATATCAGCGTCAACAGTGTAGCGAGCAGCTTGCCATCCGTTTACACCATCGCTGAATGAACCATTAACGAAGAGGTTCTCGCCCTTAATATTATATTTAACGCCATCAATTTCGAGTGCATCGTTAGCTTCTTCTGGAACAGTAATAACTGTTGTGTATTCGCTCTTGTTAGTTGCGATTACATTATTGTTAGCGTCAACCAATTTGAGGTCACCTGCTGCAATAGTAGCGTTGATAACTGTACCTGCAGGAAGGTTGCTTGTCATGTTAGAAAGTGGAAGCACGATGCCTGTTGAAGCATCAAAGTCTAATTCGAAATTATTTGTTTCTTCATTTATTGATGTAGTAACATTACCAACATACTTGTTGCCTTCTGCTGTAGCTGCTGCATCTGTGTAATCTGGGAATGTGATAGTGAACTTATCATTATCATAGTCTACGTTGATATTAGCAGTACCGAGGTCTGCAATTGAAGAAGACTCAGAGTAGAAGATTAAGACAGAGTCCATACGAACCTGGCCTGTTGATTCTCTTCCGTTAGAAAGTGTGAATGATGTAGCGTCAATATTGTATGAGTTGTTCTTGCCTGCTACCTCTGTGTCATTGACAAGAACCTTAGCACCGTTGTACTTTTCTGCTGTGTAGTAGATACGGATACTGTCAATGTTGTAAGTAGAGTTAGAAACTGTCATGTAGCTTGACTCCTTATCATCGTAATAGAGACGAATCAAACCGTTAGAAGGTGCGATTGCTGGACATAATCCAGTTTCTCCAGGATATCCTAATACTGTCCACACATTCTCATCCAAGCATACCATAGAAGCAGCGTTTTTGCCTTCTGTCATGTTTGTTGAAGTCAAAATAGATGAGTTTGCTGTCATTGTGAAGTGTGGAGCGTCTGGAATAACTACAGGCTCTTTCTTTGTGTACTTAATATTCTTGAAAGAGAGCCAGCTGATATTGTTGTCGTCAGCAACGTTGAAAGTGAGACTAAGGTTTCCGTCTGTTACTTCACCTGTAGCTGTGAATGTGCCATAGAGGAACTGTGTTCCGTCTTCGCAAGTTGCACCTGCGCATACGTCAACTGATTCTCCGTTATTAGCAGACATTGTGATACCTGTAGCACCTTCAGTTACGCCGTTCTTCATACGAACACGTACGAGAGCTGAAATCTCATAAGTACCATTCTCAAGTCCTGAGAGAGTAGCAGTCTTAGTTGTAGCTGAGAGAGAGTTAGCATCAGCAACCCAGTACTCGAAGAATGGAACTGTCATGCCAGAGCCATTAGTAAGATTATCTGCTTCAACAGACCATGTGTTGATATAGATATCTGAGTCGTAGTTTGCAGTACCCCAAGTAGAGAGGAGTAAGTCGTCAGCTGTGTTAGCTGTTCTCCATCCTGAACCGAATACGCTGTTGCGATACTCAGTAGCAGAAGCTTTAGTTACTGTACCGTCCTCAACTGTAGCTTTGAATGCTGTATAAGCGTCAGCGAAAGTCTTGTAAGCGTCAGCTGTGTAGAAGTTATTATTGTTAAGAAGGTCATCAACCTTAGCTGTTGTCTCTTCAGCAACTGCTAATCCTTCGATTGAAGCAATAGCATTTTTTGCTGCGTTCTTGAGAGCTGTAGTTGCTGCCTCGATAGACTCTGCTGTTGCGTCGTTAGTGAGAACCTTATCTTCTGGGTAAGCAGCGAGAGCCTCCTGAAGAGCCTTGAGAGCAGCATCGCTCATCTTAGCTGTTTGGTCAACTTCATTAGCAGCTTTGAGAGCAGCGCGATAGTTGACTGCGTAAGAAGCGTTCTTTACTTCGCTTATAGTTACATCTCCGTAGTATGTGAGATTGAACTCACCCCAGATGTTCCAAAGACTTACGCTTTCTCCGTGTACACCAAGTGTAATAGTGTTAGCCTCTGATGTTACAGAGATATAGATTGGTTCTATAGCATAAGTGCCGATTAGGAATGATGCGTAAGCAGCAGCCATGTTGTTTTCTGTTCCTGAGAGAAGTGGGAAAGTTGACTGCTGGTCGTTTGCGAAAACGTAAGGTAGGATATCATCAGTACCATCTTGACGATAGAAAGCCTGAGCGTCTAAGCGGTATACACCTGGCTTGAGATCTGTGATTTCCTGAGAAAGGTGGAAACCATTTGAAGATTGATATGATTCTGCGCAGTTAGCAGTATTTGAACCACTACCATAGGCAATTTTATTTGGAGAACCTGTTCCGTCAGCTCCTGTTACAGCCCAAGTAGGGTAGTAAGAAGTATTGGCATTGCGCTTAAATTCTGGGTTTTTGATAAATTCTGTTACGTTAACTGGGTTTTCTGCGCTTGCAGAAGCCTGTCTTGTTACTACGTCAGCAAGAGTGTACAACTGCCATTGAGCAGCGCTTGCTGTTCCGTCTTCAGTTGTTGTGACAGCTGCATTCTTACCATTTCCAGCGATATACTTTCCGTTGTATTCAATGGTATAGATTCCTGAACCTTCAGTTGTCTCCTTGAAATTCCAAGAAGTTGCAGCACCATCACAATAGAGTCCATCAGCCAAGAAGTGGTTTGATGCGTTGTTATACTGGTGAGAATCGATAGTATAAGCCCCATCACTACCAACAAGATTGAAGGATTGTGGCTTTCCTATCAGAGAGGCGTGAGTACCCCAGTCATTACCGCCACCCAAGAAGTAGCCTGCTTCAACATTCTTGATGAAGTAATCTGTGCCACTTACAATTTGAGCGAATGCATTACTATTTAAAGCCAATAGTAACGCTGCAAAAAATGTTTTTTTTAGCATTTTTTAATTCTAGTTAAGTTAAGTATTAATAGTTATAATTATAAAAGATTAGTCTTTACTGTTGTATATTTTTCACTTGAAATCGTTGGTAACATATTTCATCAATG
>JAILIJ010000002.1 GCA_024695315.1 Bacteroidaceae bacterium | reverse complement strand
ACCTTCAGTTCAAGATCCAATTGTGTAGGTAGGGAAGACTCGGGGAACTCGCCATTAATGACTCCCTTGAAGTGCATCGGTTCGCCATCTATGGCATTTAGGTTGCTTTGATTGATGCTGTCAACTACGTCACGTCGTGTGGCGAGTGTCACAAACATACCATTGTCTTTACTGATGTCCTTATCTACACAAGTGTTTAGTAGCTGAAGGTCTTGATTAGCTACATTATTGGTTCGAATATGGTCGAGGACGCTGATAAAGGCATTGTCAGTCTGGCGATACACTTTTGTGAGTTCTATGGAGACAAGTTGCATCTCCTTGAAAACTTTGGCAGAGAAGAAATGACTTGTTTCCCAGTATCTAGAAAGTATTTCATGTTCATCCCTTGTTACTACAGGTTCCAACTGAAAGACGTCTCCGACGAAGAGCATTTGTTTTCCTCCGAATGGCTGACGGAAGTTACCGGAATACACACGCAGAAGTCTGTCGATAAAGTCTATTACGTCAACTCTAACCATAGAAATTTCGTCTATGATAATTAGCTCAAGCGACTTAACGAGTTTTATGTGCTCCTTGTTGTACTTGAGAAATTCTTTCATTCTGCCTGGAGTCGAAAAGCGACTATCGTCAGGAACAAGAGGGTGAAACGGAAGATGAAAAAAGGAATGCATCGTACTTCCCCCGGCATTTATTGCTGCTATTCCAGTAGGGGCCAATACGATGTATTTCTTTTTCGTTATTTGGCATATATGTTTTAAGAACGTCGACTTACCAGTTCCTGCTTTACCAGTCAGGAAAACAGACTGGTTAGTGTGCTGAACCAGATTCAGTGCGTTCTTGAATTGCGGATTCTCTGTGTCTATCGTATTTTGCGTAGGCATTGACTATTCGTGTGACAAGTTTGTGACGAACGATATCCTTCTCGTTCATTTGTATGATTGATATACCCTTGACGTCCTTCAAAACCTCAGTAGCTTCTCGCAGTCCAGACTTCACGCTGCGTGGAAGGTCAATTTGTGTCATGTCTCCAGTGATTATCATTTTAGTTCCTTGTCCCATACGAGTTAGGAACATCTTGATCTGTTGAGTAGTCGTGTTTTGAGCTTCATCTAGGATGACAACCGCATCGTTGAGTGTGCGTCCTCGCATGAAAGCCAATGGAGCTATCTGTATGACGTTGGACTCCATGTACTCTGTGAGTTTCTGAGCAGGAATCATGTCCTGAAGTGCATCGTAGAGCGGCTGAAGATAAGGGTCTATCTTTTCCTTCATGTCGCCAGGAAGGAAACCGAGTTTCTCTCCAGCTTCAACGGCAGGACGAGAAAGTATGATTCTTCGTATTTC
Organism: Bacteroidaceae bacterium; assembly: GCA_024695315.1. Lineage (GTDB taxonomy): Bacteria > Bacteroidota > Bacteroidia > Bacteroidales > Bacteroidaceae > Minthosoma. The sequence continues at coordinate 5,237 of JAILIJ010000002.1, read as the reverse complement.
CTTGTTTTTAAGTGCACGTACGGCGAGTGCGATGCTCATGTATGTCTTTCCCGAACCTGCAGGTCCAATAGCGAAAATCATGTCGTTCTCAAAGAAAGCATCGATGAGTGACTGTTGGTTTTCACTACGTGCAGCAATAGGTTTTCCCGTAACGCTGTACACTATGGCAGAGTTGTCGCTATTCTCTTCTTGAGTACGCTCGCCTTTGATAATGGTGAGGATGGTTTCTTCGTTTAGAGAATTATACTTTACGCAATGTTTTTGAATCTTGTCGATGATATCTTCAAATGCACACATCTCCTCCTCGTCGCCCATAACTTTTATCACATTGCCGCGAGCGACAATGCGTAGTTTAGGGTAGAGAGACTTAATCATCTGAAGATGTACGTTCTTGATGCCGTAGAATGTGACAAGGTCGATATTTTCAAGAACGATATGCTTTTCTATCAATGTCTATTTAGTAATTGTTAGAGTTTATAATTTAATGAAGGTCATGATTCATCATACGGTAGTGAGCCATCTCCTCATATTTTGTGCCTGGTCGTCCGTAGTTGGCGTATGGGTAGATGCTAATGCCACCTCGCGGTGTGAATATGCCTGTTACTTCTATGTATTTTGGATCCATCAGTCGAATGAGGTCCTTCATGATCTTGTTTACGCAGTCCTCATGGAAGTCGCCATGGTTGCGGAAGGAGAAAAGGTAGAGTTTCAGACTCTTGCTTTCTACCATACGCTCATCTGGAAGATACGATATGCGTATCTCTGCGAAGTCTGGCTGGCCTGTGATAGGACATAGACTTGTGAACTCCGGACAGTTAAAACGTACCCAATAGTCATTTTCTGGGTGCTTGTTTTGGAAGGACTCCAACACTTCAGGTGCATAGTCCTGACGATACTCAGTTTTTTTACCGAGGCTCTTGAGACCTTCTGTTTCTCGATCGTTACTCATTCGTGTGTAAATTTTGTTGTCTATAGTAAGTAAATAATACTTATTTTCTCTGCAAAGTTAACTCAAAGTGTATGAAAAGCAAAAAATGGATTCAAATATTTTTTGAAAATATCGTCATTCTCTATATCTTTGCAAAGATGCAGCGAGAAAATATGTTTATTCGTCCAAAAAAATATTAAATATCTCGACGCTACTTAACAAGAATAATAAACCTAAAGTGGAAATTTATGTATAAAGGTATAGATTGCTTCATCTCTTGTTTGAATGTTGAAGATTCAAAGGGAGTGATTGACCAGCTAAAAGCATACAAGCGGGTTTGCAATATTTTCCTTCTCACTCATAATGGTGAAGAACAGTCTTATGAAGGATGTACTGTTGTTAAGGTGGATAACATTTACTCATCACAGACAATTAAGACTATTACGGATTTGGCTAAGTCTGAATATGCACTTATATGCTTAAATCCGATTATGGTGACATTTGGATATATGGCGTTAAAGCGTTTTTATTCGGTAGCAAGTAGTCTTGGGTCTTCGATTCTTTATTCTGATAGATATAAGGCTAAGGATGGAAATAAGTTTGCATCTCCAACTATTGATATTCAGTATGGAAGTGTGCGTGACGATTTCGACTTTGGAGCTGTTACATTCCATTCTGTTGCCATCATGCGTAAGTTCCTGGAGGAAAGAGAGGATATCAACCTTAAATTTTCAGGATGGTATGAATATCAGCTTTACTTGCTAAGACATAAGTATGAGGCACCTTTGTTCCATCTGCACGAGTATCTATATACAGAAGAGGAATTGGATAACAGAAAGAGTGGGGAGAAACAGTTTGATTATGTCGATCCACGAAATAGGGAAGCGCAGATTGAAAAGGAAATGGTGTTCACTCAGCATTTGAAACTTATTGGCGCTTATATAGATTCAGAAACGATAGCTCCTGTCGACTTAAAGCGACATGACTTTCAGTTTGAGGCTTCTGTAATCATACCAGTACGCAACCGTGAGAAGACTATAGAAGATGCTGTACGTTCGGCTCTTTCACAGAAGACAAATTTCAAATTCAATGTTATCGTAGTTGACAATTATTCAACAGACGGTACTACTGCCATACTTGAAAAGTTGGCAAAGGAGGATGAACGTGTCTTACACATTATTCCTCAAAGACAAGATCTCGGAATTGGCGGATGTTGGGCATGTGCTGTGAACGATGAAGCTTGCGGACGTTTCGCCGTACAACTTGATAGCGATGATCTATATAGTGGAACTGACACTTTGCAACGCATCGTGAATAAATTCTATGATGAGTGTTGCGCTATGGTTATCGGCTCATACAGAATGTGTAACTTTCAACTTGAGACTTTACCTCCTGGCCTCATAGATCATAAGGAATGGACTGATGATAACGGACGTAATAATGCGTTACGTATCAATGGGCTTGGAGCGCCACGAGCATTCTTCACACCTTTGCTTCGTAAGATTGGTGTTCCAAACACAAGCTATGGCGAAGATTATGCTCTTGGACTAGCTTTCTCTCGTAAATATAAGATTGGACGTATCTACGATGAATTGTATTTGTGTCGCAGATGGGAAGGTAACTCAGATGCCGCTCTTTCACCAGAGAAAGTTAATGCTAATAATGCGTATAAGGATGGTTTACGTACTATCGAGATTCTCGACCGTAAGAATCTCAACGATTATTGGAATACGAGTGCTACGGAGCAGATGGCAAATGAACTATTCGAACATCAGCTCAAACTGTGGCCTGAGGCTGCTCAACGTTATGAACAACTTAGCAAAGTTGTGACTAACGATCTGCTTTGTTCAGAATGCAGAATTGCGGCTCAGTACAATCCGGCACGTATTGTAAGCACAGGAGCTAAGGTTGATTCTAAGACTATTAGTCAAAGACCTTGCTTCTTATGCGAACTCAACCGTCCTGAAGAGCAAATTCAGTATCCTATAGCTCGAAAATACCACTTATTGGTCAATCCTTATCCTATATTACCAAGACATTTCACAATTCCTAAGGTTCATCATTCTGAACAGGCCATACTCGAAAATTATGAGGATATGATGCGTATTACAGAAGGGTTGGGTGATGAAATGTTGGTATTCTATAATGGTCCTTTGTGCGGAGCCTCTGCGCCTGATCACATGCACTTCCAGGCTGGTAGCCGAGGAGTAGTGCCATTGGAGAAAGATTGGGATAGGAAATATCGTAGGACTCGTTCACGACTTTATCCTATAAGCGAAGAAGAATATATCGAGGCAAGTAAACTTGAACCTATAGCTGATAATACGGGAATTTTCAGTCTTCGTGGTTATATTTGCCCAGGTGTTATTATTTTGACACGAACACCTGAAGCAAACAGGTATCTATTTAAAAAGGTTTATGATTCTCTGCCAATACCAGAGGGACAGAATGAGCCTATGATGAATATTTTGGCGTGGAAAGAAGCAAGCACTTCTGACGGTTCTCCTCGTATAGTTAGTGTTATAATTCCAAGGTCAAAACATCGTCCAGATTGCTATTTTAAGGAGGGTAAGGAACAGATGATTGTTAGTCCTGGAGCTCTCGATATGGGTGGTCTTATAATAACACCACGTGAAGAGGATTTCCGAAAGATAACTCCTTCTGTTGCTGCTGCAATAATTCAGGAATGTGCCATGTCTCTGGATGACGAACTGGAGATGATAATGAAGATGAAAAGTTCCGTCATGTAAAAGGGTAAATGACTATTGATAAGTCGTATGTATGATGGCGCTTTGACATTATAAATAGCTAAAATACTCAGATGAAAGAACCTGTGATTAGTGTCGGCATTTTGCATGACAAAAAGATAAGATTCAATCTACACGATGCCTACTGCATGGATAACAAGGACGTCCAAGGTGAAAGCGAAGTGACGCTTGTAGACGGCAGTATATGTTGGTGTGGTAAACAATATGAAAAGCTCGAATTTGTTCCTAAGGGAGCAAATTCGACTTTCTCGCTTTATGACGTTGTTATTGGTATTGATTTCCATTGGGAAAGAAAGGAAAACCAAACCTTCATGGGTACACTCAGGTTTATAATTGATGAGGGTACATTATGTGCGGTCAATGTGCTTACTATTGAAGATTATCTCAAGAGTGTTATCTCAAGTGAGATGAGTGCAACGGCAAGCCTCGAATTCCTTAAAGCTCATGCTGTTATTAGCCGATCATGGGCATTGGCACAGGTGAAGGCGAAGGGCGCTCAGAAGAAAGACTTACAGAATTCGGGAATGGTCGATACAGAGGAATTACATATTAAATGGTATGACCATGACGCACATTCCAATTTTGACGTATGTGCTGACGACCATTGCCAAAGATACCAGGGCATCACGCGTATTAAAAGCCATACCGCTCTTGAAGCCATAGAGCAGACTCGTGGAAGGGTGCTCATGTATGATGGAGAAATCTGTGATGCACGTTTCTCAAAATGCTGTGGAGGAATCATGGAAGAGTTCCAGAATTGTTGGGAAAATACGAGCAAACCATATCTTGTGGCAAAACAAGATGCACCAAATGGAGGAGAGGATTTTTGTAATACTAACGATAAACGAATACTCTCGCAGGTTCTCAATGGATACGACCAAGAAACGGCGCATTTCTATAGGTGGACACAAGAATACTCGGTCGATGAATTATCCCAGTTGGTAAAACAGAAATCAGGTGTAGATTTTGGAACTATCCTCGATTTAATACCAGTACTCACAGGCCCATCGGGAAGGCACATATTGTTAAAAATTGTCGGTACTAAGAAAATTCTTACAGTTGGTAAGGAACTGGAGATAAGAAAATGGCTTAGTCCTACACATCTTTATTCTTCTGCCTTTGATGTCGAAAAGCAGTTGGCTGAGGATGGAACGACAACTAAGTTCATACTCCACGGCAAAGGCTGGGGGCACGGCGTCGGATTGTGTCAGATTGGTGCTGCCGTAATGGGGGATAAAGGATATAAGTTCGATGAGATACTTATGCACTATTATCCTAATTCCGAAATTAAGAATATCTATTGATTTAATCTATCATGTTACTTTAGATTCTAAAAATCAGACAAATTCAAGAATATATAAATTAAAGAACTCTCAAACTCAAAAAATGACAAAACCATACCATTGGGTACCTTCTCTCTATCTTGGGGAAGCGTTACCATTTACAGCCGTTATCTTGATTTCTGTTCTAATGTTTAAGGAATTCGGTCTTACGGACGGAGAGATAACACTATACACCGGATGGATGGGTCTGCCATGGGT
>JAILIJ010000365.1 GCA_024695315.1 Bacteroidaceae bacterium | reverse complement strand
TCAACGATATTTAGTAAAGACGTTTTATCCCATGATAGATATAAGGTTAAAAGTGTTCTGTAGTGTTGCCAGGAACTTAAGTTTTACGAAAGCCTCACAGGAACTCTTCATAAGTCAGCCAGCTATCAGCAGGCACATACAGGAATTAGAGAAGGAATATAATGTTCGTCTCTTTGAACGTATGGGCAATCGCATTCAGCTTACGAAGGCAGGGCAAGTGCTACTAGATAATGCAGACCGTATTATCAAGGGATATCAACGTCTTGACTACGAGATGGGGGCTTTGCAAAAAGATGTGAGGGGCGAACTGCGTATAGGTGCCAGCACAACTATATCCCAGTATATCATGCCGGAGATAATTGCTGATTTCCGAAAAGAATATCCTGGTATTAAGGTGTCGCTGATAAGTGGAAATTCGCGTGAGGTTGAGGCTTCTCTTTTGTCTGGTCGCATAGATTTTGGAATGGTCGAGGGCGCTATACGTCAGCCTCAACTGAGATATACTCCATTTATGAATGATGAGTTGGTGGCTATTGTCAGTACTTCCAGCTCTTATGCTAAACAGGATTCCGTAACGCTTGAACAGCTGAAGACTATCCCTCTAGTATTTCGTGAGTTCGGTTCGGGGAGTCTTGATGTGATACAGCAGGCCCTTTCGAAAAAGGGTATCAACCTTTCCGACCTCAATATAGAAATTAACCTTGGAACAACGGAAGGAATAAAGCATTACGTGGAACATTCGGACTGTATGGGCATAGTAAGTGTGCGTTCGGTTTATAAGGAAATTTATCAGGATATATATAAGATTATTGATATAGACGACCTGAAGATAGAACGCCAGTTGTTCTTTGCCGAGAAACATGGCGAAGTGTCTGATTTGCAAAAAAGAATTAAAAGCTTTATAACAAAACGTTATAAGGCATAGTTATTCGGTATGACCATCAGAGCATATTTTTTCATACTTTTGCAGTCACAAAATTGTTGACTAAAAAAGTATTTAGAAATGAAATTATCAGAAAAGAGAAGCAGTATGCTTCATGGAGTGCTGCTGATGGCATTATTTTCTTGTGCTGCTTTTTATATTGGTGGCATGAACTGGGTTAAGGCTTTATCACTTAGCCCTATGGTGGTGGGTATTATTCTTGGCATGGTATATGCCAATAGTCTCCGCAACAACCTTCCGGAAACGTGGGTTCCGGGTATCTCTTTTTGTTCTAAGCGTATATTACGTTTGGGCATTATACTTTACGGTTTCAAACTCTCTTTCCAAGATGTTATGGCAGTAGGTGGGGCAGCTATCGTCGTTGACTCCATTATTGTAGTTTGTACCATCGCCTTTGGAGTGTTGATAGGCCGATTACTAAGAATGGACCGCGATATTGCGCTTTTAACTTCATGCGGAAGTGCCATCTGTGGAGCGGCCGCAGTTATGGGAGTAGACGGCGCCATTCGTCCTAAGCCTTATAAGACAGCAGTTGCTGTGGCCACAGTAGTAATCTTTGGTACTGTCTCTATGTTTATTTACCCTATGTTGTACAGAGTCGGTATCTTTGAACTTTCTGCTGATGAGATGGGAATTTTCACGGGTAGCACTATCCATGAGGTAGCACATGTGGTTGGAGCAGGAAATGCTATGGGAACGGCTGTGAGCGATACGGCCATAATAGTAAAAATGATACGTGTGATGATGCTTGTTCCCGTCCTTTTCGTTATAGCTTTCTTCGCGGCTAAAGATGCCGTTGCTAGACCGGACGGGGAAAAATGCAAATGTAAGATAAATATACCTTGGTTTGCAGTCCTTTTCCTGGTTGTCATAGCCTTTAACTCTTGTGGTTGGCTACCTGAGCCAGTCATTTCCTCAATAAATACGCTCGATACTTTTCTTCTTACCATGGCTATGACGGCCCTTGGTGCTGAGACAAGTATTGATAAGTTTAAGAAGGCTGGTAGTAAACCATTTGTCCTTTCTGCCATTCTGTATTGTTGGCTCCTTTTCGGGGGGTACGCATTGGCAAAGTATATTGTCCCTGTCCTTGGGTAGTAGCTCTATATATTGCCGTGAGTATGATAGCATAAATAAAAGATTTAGGACATTAGTGCTTCCGTTTAGAACACTTCTATTTGAAAAAATATGTCGAACTTTGCATTCATAAAAAAGTAGATTTTTTTGGAATGCAAAGTTCGAAATATTTTGTGGGGTACAATTTTATTGTAGGCTTCAGTAAAAATCAAGTGTTTAATATATAAAATGTCATATTTCACTTAGCCCTCATATTGAATAAATTGATTCCACGACAGATAACTTGCAAAAGATGGACTAATAGTCATATAAATGAAAAAATATCTTATTTTATCTACACTCCTATTTGCCTCATGTGGTGATATGTTTGACACGCATCCTTACGACGTGGATACTGATGGCAGATATCATCTAAATGATAAAAGTTTAGAGATAATAGAGGATCGTTATGCCAATAAGGATACTTTACGTATTGCTTTCATAAGCGATACGCACGGCTGGTATTCTGACACTAAGGATGAAGTTGAGGCATTGAATCAGCGAGATGATGTGGACTTTGTCATACATTGTGGGGACCTGACTGACACGGGGACAATCAAGGAGTTTCATTGGTGCTGCGATATCTTGGACGGGCTGAAAGTTCCATATATTGCCCTTATCGGAAATCATGATTTTTTAGGTACTGGCGATCAGACGTATAATGTGATGTTTGGGGAAATGGATTTTGCGTTTATTCTGTCAAGAGTGAAGTTTGTGTGCCTAAATACCAATGCCACGGAATACGATTATATGGCAGCTGTACCAAACTTCGATTTTATGGAAGAGGAATTTACCAGAGATTCTACGGATTTTGATAGGACGGTCCTGATTATGCATGCCCCACCATATAGCGATCAGTTTAACAATAATGTGCGTAAGGCTTTCCGACGATATCTGGATTTCTTCCCAGGCCTTATGTGCTGTGTCTATGGGCATAATCATAATGATTACGTCACGAATATTTATCATGACGACTTGCTGTTTTATGGCATAGACTGCGCTGAACATCGTAATTACAGAATAATGACAATAACACCTGACGGATATGAGATGGAACAAGTTTTTTATTAGCATTTGCCTGCTGACAATGGCTTGTCAGGTGATGGCCAAGGATAGTGTGGAGGTGGCTTCTGAGCCTGAGAACAGATACAATAAGTATGTGCAGAAGGCTTTCGATAGGTGGGATATGCTTATTCCGCGTCAGTTTATTGTTCAGAATGCAGGTAATATGGGTGCTCTGTCCGCCGGTATAGGATGGGAGTATGGGCATAGAGGTATGTGGGAGACTCATCTGCTTTTTGGATTTATCCCTCGTCATGAGAGTTCGCGAATGAAGATGACGGTTACTCTTAAGGAGAATTTTATTCCTTGGAGTATTGACTTAAAAGAAGGGTGGAGCGTGCAGCCCTTGTCGGCTTCCATCTATCTTAATACCGTCATAGGACATGAATTTTGGAAAAGTCAACCCAAAAGATACCCTGACGATTATTATGAGTTTATGTCTACAAAATTTAGGCTGAATGTAGGTTTCGGTCAGCAGATTACATGGCAGATTCCTTATAAGAAACGTAGATATGCCAGGAGTATTTCCCTGTTCTATGAGGTCAGTTCATGTGACTTATATATCCGCTCAAAAATAATAGACCATAGCGTGCCACTAAAGGATATTATCGGCCTGTCTATTGGTCTAAAACTTCAGACTTTATGATGATGTAGCGAAGTCATGAAAAAGATAGGGGAAATGTATTTCCCCTTGTCGATTTTTGTTTATTAGTGAGGCCCCCATGTATCTTTAATTTCAAAGAAACATGGGGACTTTTTGTTGCCATCAATAAGTGAGGAAACAGGCTTGTTGGAATAGGCAGAATGAAAAAGGTTGGCAACAGGCTTTATTTTGTAGAAAATGTATGTTGTCAACCATACGTCAGCTTCGTATTTCCTTCGTTAACCCTTCGTATGTCCTATAAGGGTGAAAATGCGTTTCTATGCTGTTCATAAAAAGAGAATAATGGTATGTGTGGAATCATACCAAGTGTAATTGTGAAAAATATGTTTTTATGTTTTGATAATTGAGAAAAAAATGCCATCTTTGCAAGAAATTTTTATTAGTCTAAAAATACCTATGGGGTATCATCCTAACTAAGAAGTTGATGACGAAAAATAATCTACAGTAGCAGATGTTTATTGGAGAGAGTTTGGCGAAAAGTCATACTTTCCCAAATGTCATGTTAACTGTAGCCCTGATCGTATTTTAGACATCTCGTCGGATTTGTCTCATACGAAGACTCTTCCCTAATAATAACTCATACAGCTTAATTTATAGAAATGACAGACAATTCAAATACGGAAAAGAAAATGGTCGCAGATTCTAAGATGCCTATGTATAAGAAAATCATTATAGGCTTATGGGTTGCGGTAGTTACTATTCTTCTACTCACTTATTGTGCCCTTTATGCTATCTCAAAAGGATGGTTGGGAGAAGTGCCTATTCCAGACCCTAATAATCCGATCAACAAATATGCTTCTCGTATATATACCGATGATGGTCAGTTGCTCGGTACATGGAATTATGCGTCAGAGAACCGTGTCATGGTAACATACGATTCTTTGCCTGATAATCTTATTAAGGCTTTGGTGGCTACTGAGGATGTGAGATTTTTTGACCATTCTGGTATAGATATGAAGGCTCTCGGTCGAGCAATCGTTAAACGTGGTATCTTTGGACAGAAGTCAGCAGGTGGAGGTTCAACAATTACTCAGCAGTTGGCTAAGCTTCTTTATACTGATGTAGCGCGAAATGCTAAGCAGCGTATGCTTCAGAAGCCTATCGAATGGTTTGTGGCTGTCAAACTGGAGCGTTATTACACAAAGGAGGAGATTATCACGATGTACTTGAATGATTTTGACTTCCTCAACAATGCGGTAGGTATTAAGAATGCTGCAAAGACATATTTTGGTAAGAGTCCTAAGGACCTCACTCTGACAGAGAGTGCTACACTGGTCGGAATGTGTAAGAATCCTTCACTTTTCAATCCAAGACGATTCAACGAACGTAGCCGTGAGCGAAGAAATGTCGTGCTCTTGCAGATGTATAAGGCTGGATATATTACCAAGGAGCAATGTGACTCTGCCTCTCAGGAGGAATTGAGCATGGCTAAGTTCCACGTCTTAGACCACAAGGACGGTTTGGCTCCATATTTCCGTGAATACCTTCGTGAAATTATGATGGCTTCAAAACCTGACAGAGATAGATATGCGTCATGGCAGGGACAGAAGTATCATGATGATTCGCTGGCATGGGAGACTAATCCTCTCTATGGCTGGTGTAATAAGAATCGTAAGCGTGATGGCTCTAATTATAATATCTATACAGATGGCCTAAAAATTTATACTACTCTTGATTCACGTATGCAGAAATATGCTGAGGAAGCAGCCTACGAGCATGTGGCTAAGTATCTGCAACCAGCCTTTGATAAGGAGAAGAAGGGTAGTTCTATAGCTCCATATTCTGGCATTACGAAAGCTCAGTTTAAGAGCCTTATGAAGAAGGCTATGAAGCAAACTTGGCGCTATCGTAAGATGAAGGATGATGGATGTTCTGAGGAGGAGATAGAAAAGGCTTTCAACACAAAGGTTCCAATGACAATCTTCACCTATGATGGCGAGAAGGAAGTGGAGATGACTCCATTGGATTCTATCCGATACTATAAGTCTTTCCTTCGTACAGCTATGATGGCTATGGATCCACGAAATGGTGCTGTTAAGGCATACGTGGGTGGACTGAATTATAAGTATTTCATGTATGATAATGTGTTGGGAGGAGGTAGACGTCAGGTCGGTTCTACTATGAAGCCTTTCCTCTATTCCTTCGCTATGGAGAACAACTGGAGTCCTTGTGACGAGTTGTTGAATACTCAACCAAAGTTTATCATTGGACCTGATACTATCAAGGATGTTTGGATTCCACGTAACGATAATCGTGAGCGTTATGGTGAGATGGTGGACCTTTCATGGGGACTCTCTCGTTCAAACAACTGGATTGCTGCCCGATTGATGAATGAACTTAGTCCACAGGCTTTCGTACGTTTCCTACATGAACAGATAGGACTCGAGAATCAAGATATTTATCCTGCTTTGAGTGTGTGTCTTGGACCTTGTGATATTAGTGTAGGAGAAATGGTAAGTGCTTACACTATGTTTGCAAATAAGGGTAATAGGTATCGCCCGCTTCTTGTAACTCGTATTGAGGATTCCGACGGAAATATTGTGGCTACTTTCAATCCTATGATGAAGTCAGCTATTAGTGCCGAGTCATGTTACAAGATGATATATATGATGCGTAAGGTTATCAACGGTGGTACGGGTGGTAGACTTCGTTACCAGTCTCGTCCATATAAGTTTACTGCCGATATGATAGGTAAAACTGGTACTACAAACTCAAATGCCGATGCGTGGTTCATGGGTGTTGTACCAAAGCTCGTCGTAGGATGTTGGGTCGGCGGTGATGACCGTGACATTCACTTCGGAAGTATGAATATGGGACAGGGAGCATCTGCCGCCTTACCTATATATGGAAACTTTATGCTTAAAGTCTTTGGTGACCCTTCATTAGGTATTACTCAGGAGGATGAATTTGAGATACCGGAGAATTTTGAGTTCTGCCATGATGATCTTTCACATCTCCAAGAGGCTTCTGAAGGAATTGAGATAAATGATGAGGGGGTAGACGCAAGCTTCAGGTAATTGATGGTTAACTGGAGAAATTAGGATGGCGATAAAGTGGTATTTATAGAATAAAGATATACGGAGGATATTTGTCAAAAAGACGTTTCTTCTTTTTCTTTAACTTGTACTACATTTTTACTATTTCTGGAACATAAATAAGTTTTTAATAAATACATTAAATATGAAATTCATAGGAATTATTCCTGCCAGATATGCTTCAACACGTTTTCCTGCAAAGCCTTTGGCTATGCTTGGAGGAAAGACAGTTATTGAGAGAGTGTATCGCCAGGTTGAGGGTGTTTTAGATGATGTCGTAGTGGCTACTGACGATGAGAGAATAGAGAATGCAGTCTTGGCCTTTGGCGGAAAGGTTGTTATGACAAGTACCTCCCATCGTTCTGGAACAGACCGTTGTTATGAGGCCCTTACAAAAGTTGGGGCGGAAAAGTATGATGTTGTGGTAAACATTCAGGGTGATGAACCTTTTATTCAGGCCGATCAGTTGCTGACCGTTCGTGATTGTTTTTCTGATCCAACGGTAGATATAGCTACTCTTGTTAAGCCTTTCACACCATCAGATGGTTTTGATGCTCTTGAGAATGTTAATTCTCCAAAGGTAGTCGTAAATAATAAGATGGAGGCAATGTATTTCAGCCGTTCTATCATACCATTTTTTAGAGGTAAAGATAAGAATGAATGGCTCAAGGGACATACTTATTATAAGCACATAGGTCTTTATGCCTATCGTTCTGATGTTCTTCGTCAGATCACCTCTCTTCCACAGGGAACGCTTGAGCAAGTAGAGAGCCTTGAACAGTTGAGATGGCTGGAGAATGGATACAAGATAAAGGTAGGTATCAGCAATATTGAGACTATAGGTATTGATACTCCAGAAGACTTAGCTAAGGCAGAGGAATTCTTAAAAAATCGAATAAAATGAAAACATTAAAGATCTTATCTTCACTTTTGATTGTATCCCTTGGTTGCGCGCTCGTTTCATGTGGCGATGATGACTTAGATACAAATCAGGATTTAGAGCAGGAGAACGGAAACTATTTCGTTTGTGGTTCTGTATTTTCTGACGACATTCTAAATTTGTTTGATATTTCACAGTTTGTGGTTGTGGACGGAGATACAGTTGCCAAGACGGTATGTGTTGCAGAAAATGCTGCTAATCCTATGATTTATGAGGATAGTGTCCATTGTTCTACTTTCCGTACTTATGCTTATACATCTTCGCGCCCCGTAGAGTTTGGCGTAGAGGCTAGATTGAAAAGTACTATTTCCGAAAATGATATTCCTGCATCTGTTGACTTTGTGTATTATAGCAATTTTGGCCAAATTGAGGCAGAGCCAAATGAGAGTACGTGGGCAACACTTATTTATAAGTCAAATCTTTCCACGATGTTAGGTTTTAACATCAAGGATGTAGCGGCTGAGAATAACACTTCGGTTATGACTTATATGAAGATGCAGGCTGCAAATATCGAGACTTATAGAACATTCTATTAAAGAATCGTTATATATTAGTGCGGTTGGATAATCATTATCCAACTGCATAATTTTTATTAAGCTTATTTATTGCCTATTTCTTATTGTTTTGTTTTCGTATTCCCTAAGTGCTCTTTTCATAGATTCTCTTCCGAGAGCTATAATCTCCTCTGCCTTGTTAAATTCAAGGATATTGTAGGCATTCATAGGAATTTCTGCACATATATCAGGAGGCGTGAGTCGTAGGGCCAGTTGTGAATTATTTTGGAAAAACAAAGTTGTAACCCTTTCTAACATATTCATATAGTTGACAGCAAAGTCACTTTTCTTTAATAAAAATTTACTAATGAAAGAAGAGTTTTTGTTGTTATTTGAATCAGTATATTTCTTTAGGTATGACGTATTGGGTGACTTGTCTGGGGCATTTACGTTTACCGCAACAAGTATGTCGCCATCATGTCTTTTTACTCGGTCGAGTGGTATAGTGTTATGCACGCTGCCGTCCACGTATATATGTGTTCCATCATACACAGGTTCAAAAATACAAGGTATAGATATAGAAGCACGTATGGCTGTGTTTAAAGGTCCTGATCTAAAAACGGCTTCATTTCCTGTCACCAAGTCTGAGGCACAGCAGCAGAACGGTATTTTTAGATTTTCTATTTTTACATCCTCTCCGATGAGTTCATCTATTAGCTTGACTATTTTTTTTCCAGTAGCTAAGTGATCTGTCCCCAAAGATATATCAAATATCTGAAAAGCCTTATTGATATTGATAGTTTTCACCAAATCTTTGAGTTCATCTATTTTTCCTGCCGCATATATTCCTCCCACGAGTGCTCCCATAGAAGTACCAGAAATGCTTGTTATGTTATACCCTTTTTCCAGCAGCACTTCAATAGCTCCTATATGAGCATATCCCCTTGCTCCTCCTCCGCTCAGTACGAGTGCTATGTTTTTTGAAGGCTTTGGTTCTTGCTCTTTATTTTCTTTAGAATATTGAGCAAGTAAGCTGAATATTAGGTTTTTTATATTTTTCATTTAATAAATCTTTAAGCTATTTATGTAGAGGAAGATTTTAGTATTCGAAGAAGATAGAATTATCTCACTTTTCACTCTTCACTTTCTTCCTCTGGCCTTTTGTCTATAAATTCGTAGTTATGAAATTTATGTTTAGGGAATACGAAAATAGACTCATCATTTATTCCCTTTTTGAAATCCTTTATTTCAAGTTTTACCCAAAAGAACAGCACTTTCAGTTTCATGCTGACAGGGTAAAGAGTCTTTTTATTGACAATAGCTTTGGCGTGTTTGATAGTTCCTTTTGCGCCATCTTTTATGTCTATTAAAAGTAAGAATTCATCATTATTATAGTTTTTAATATGATAAGTGAAGTCATCAAGGTCGAATTTGAATTTCTCTGTATACTTATCTTTTTTAGGTGATTTAGCATTATGAATTTCTACTATTTTCTTTTTCTTGTCCACCCTGTAATATGTAAGAGAGTCAGCCCATCCAAGAAGTCTATCTTCTATGTATTTGCCCTTTTTCCCCTTCATCCAAATTGTGCCCGCGGTCTTATATATACCGATGATATTCACGTTATATGAAAAGGAGCATCCCTCTTTTCCGAAAACCATATTATATGACGTATTGAATATTCGCCTTGCTTGTCTCTCATTTGGTGTTTGTGCAGATAATTGGCACAATGCAAATGAAAAAAGTAAGATGGAGAATATGATTCTAATTTGTTGTCTCATTTTGTTTATATTCTTTAGTGAGAGAAAGATATCTTTATCGCGATATGTTTTATATATAATGCAAAATTACTTTTTTTCTTTTATATACCCAAGAAATTTCCTTTTTGTCTACCCATAAGCTTCTATTTATGCTTATTTATTTGCTCTTTTCTATTGTCTATGTGACTAAATTCCTTGAGTGTGGGAAAAAAGTCTTATTTTTGCAAAAAATAATCATATTATGTTGAGAATACTTTCTCTTTGTATTTATATTTTTATGTCTATGAAATTGTATTCTTACGATTTCAAGGTCAACGGCATATATTATAAAGTTAATTCTGACGGAAAATCACTATCCGTTAGTCCAGAAAATTTTTCTGGAAACACATACAGTGGTGATATTATCGTACCATCAGATGTGGAATATGATGGCGCGAGCTATAAGGTTACGGGTGTAGGACTATATTCATTCTATAATTGTGAAAAACTCACTTCTGTAACCCTTCCTTCGTCGATTAAGACGATTAGTAGTTATGCTTTTGCCAGTTCTGCAGAATTAACAGAAATATCTTTATCCGATGGTATAGAAGAATTTGGTGATTACGCCTTTTCGGGGTGTATATCTTTAGAATCTTTATACCTTCCTACGTCTCTGACGAAAATAGGAAATTCCTGTTTTTCCAGTTGCGAAAGTATCAAGTCGCTTGTCATTCCTGAGAATGTATCTCAGATAGGAGCCTCTACATTTGAGGGCTGCAATAGCCTCACATCTTTGGCAGTTGATACTCATAATCCGGTCTTTGATAGCCGCTCAGATTGTAACTCAATTATTGAGACGTCTACGAAAACTTTGATTTTTGGATGCCAGTCATCTACAATTCCTTTTGGCATAGATTCCATTGCCAATTATGCTTTCAACCATTGTGTAGGCTTGACGTCCATAGACATTCCGGTGTCGGCATCAAAATTAGGCGACTACGTATTTGCAAATTGTGCCAATCTCACCACTGTCAAGCTCTCTTCATTTACTACTCATATCCCATTTGGCATGTGTTGGAACTGTTATGCCCTTTCAGAAATTTCCATTCCAGAAGGGGTGACATCTGTGGGCGATATGGCCTTTTCTGGTTGTAGAAATTTATCTGCCATAGATATTCCCGAGAGTGTAGAGACGATAGGCTGGGCATCATTTTCCAACTGTGCTAATCTTCGTTATTTGCGTTTCCCAGATGGTATAAAGCGCATTTCGACTTCAGCCTTTGCCGGTTGTTCCAGTCTTACTGACATTGTCATGCCTGGTTCATCAGCCACCATAAGTGGTTCTGTGTTTGAGGATAGTCCCCTGTCCCTTATCTTTTCAAGCGCTTCTACGCCGTCAAAATTGTCATATCTGACTTTTTCCGACCATACGTATGCCAGTTCCTTGGTACTTATTCCTCATGGTTGTGCGTCAGGCTACGAAAAGTCCAATTATTGGAAGAAATTCACAAACTATAAAGAATATATCTCCCATTTGGCGGATGCGAGTTCTTCTCAGGCTTATAATCTTCTTTCTGTAGATTCACTCACATTTTTGTCCGCAAGCCCTTCGTCAACTATCCCTTTGCCGCTTCATTCAAGTGCTTATGATGCAAGTGATGCGGGGCAGTCTTGGTGTGTTGTTGAGCTGGGTGGTAAACAGTATATTATCAACCTCGGAACAAAGGGATTTTTATCCTCGGACTGCGAGGAACTATCTGTCCCAGACCTACAAGATAACCTATTGTCATCTTCTGCCACGAATATTCTCTGTAAGGATGGTAACCGTGGTATAATGATTGGTTCTAAGGAGTATTACCTTGTTGAAAATGATAATATTGTCGTACCCGATGATTTGTCTGGTTATATTACTCACATGAGTGACGTTTCACAAGATAAATTGTATATTACATCAATATATGACCTTACTGGCGCGGAAATCTCAACATTTAAGCCTGGTATAAATATTGTCCGCTACTCAGACGGAAGCGTTCGGAAGATTCGTTTGTAGCTTTTCTTCCGTTCGCCAGTAATTTTTTTGAAAAATCCTTATTTTTATGCCTCTATTTGTGGCAATACTCTCTGTATAGCTCAATGAGGTGCTGTCTATATACAGAGTCAACGGTAACAACTTGCGTGTTTGTTGTCTCTGATTTTGTAATCGTATTATCACCTTCCGAACAGTTGAAGTTGAACGACATATCTCCGGAAAGATTATCGTATAATCTATCTTCATTTACGCTGTAGAATACGAAATGCTGTTTCACCTGAGAATCTGAATTTAGCCATCCCACCATAGGTCTTTCCACATTCCATGTGTTAGTTGCCACAATAAGATATGGTTGTCCCTCTATGGTTACTTCTATCAGTCTTTCTTCAATCCATTTTTGATATTTTTCGAGAGTCATCTCGTAACCTAAGAGAAGTAGTACATCTGTGTTTTCAAAACCTTTGACCTTGTACTTATCTGGCAGTGTCTCATTTATTTGGCGTGCCTCTTCTATTCTTGCAACCGCAGATGATGGGCTGCCAGTGAACCAACTCCAGAAGGCTGTAAGTGCCATGAATCCAGGTATATTATTGTTGTTGAGCAATCCTTTGTTTTGGCGTTGAAAACGTATATATTCGTCCATATATAATTTTGAACGTAGAAAGTCTTGATTGTCAACAGCAATAGTTGATGCGCAAAAGGCAGCTATGGTGATAATTGAATCAGGAACATCGTTATTACGAGTACCGATTTTCACGATGCGTTCGAGATATTTAGCAGCTAAATTTTGGTTTTTCTCGATGGAATCGTTCTTACCCATATATGCTTCTGCAGCAGCCCATTGTTTAGCATAGTCTGTTGTGTCTTTATCAGCTATTATGGCTAGTTCTTTTGCGCTTTTCTTAGTTGTCTGCGCTTTGATGTTTGTTGTTGTCATAATACAACATATTATGAGCAACCATTTTAGTTTGTTTAGCATTTGTTATACGTTTTTTGAGGTTGTTTTTTTTAGTGAAAAGTGAAGAGTGAAGAATGGCCATCCGGAAAGGGGGGAGAAAACGAAAATTTAGAATTTAGCACAGCGATCTCATCGAGCGAATGTTTGCAGTCCGTAGGGAGCAAACATAAAGTGAGTGAGGTATCTTGCAATTAGAGGAATTTTTTTATGTTGTACGTTTGTAAGTCAATTCGTATTACAAATCTTAATTCTTATCTCTTAATTAAAAAAATCCTCAAACTTCATATTTTAATGGTTGTAGTGGCCGTCGTGTTAACGACCGCCACCACCGCCACCGCCGCTTGATCCACCGCCACCGCCGAACGATGACCAGCTACCGAATCCTGCAGCGTCGTTTTTATTCTTAAGACTTTCCACAACATCGCTGACAACGGTATACATGGAGTCTGTCCACATATATGTGAAGTCCTCGTCTGCCACCTCGATATTTTTAGCCAGTGTAGACATATTGAGATACTCTGGACAAATCTTTTTCATCTCGTCCATCACCTTGTCGGCGATGCCGAAAAATTCCGCATATACCATGTAACTATCCCAGAGCACTACATCCATCATTCCGCGCTCGTTGAGCAGAGAAAAATCCTTGAGGAAATACTTCATACCGAAAAGGTCAGCAGCATTTCTCTCTACATATTTTTTGTCGGCCTCACCCTCAAGTTTTTTCATAATGCTTGACACGGCAGACTTGTTTTTCTTTGCCCATGACTTAAATTCATTAGGTTGCAAAATCAAATCTTTGCCAGAAGCGAGTGTGAGTATTCTGAGCATTCTCTCGCTCAGGTATTCATCATTTTTAAGAGTGTCATTGATCTCCGTAACAGGACGTTCAATCTTCAGCATATCCTTCTTTTTGCCCTTGTAGTCCGCCTTTATGACTGACACATCGCCTTTTGCGATAAGACGAATGAGCAAAGCTCCGAATATACGTTTATTGTCCATGTCGCCGAAGTACGACATCTTATTTATCACCGACTTATTCTTGACCAGTGACCATTCTTTCTTTACCTCGCGGAAATATCTGTCTTTTCTTATACCCAGTCTTTTGCGCTTGAGATACGTGCGTAGTGGTGAGAGTGATAACACCCACCATGCAACATATAGTGAGCCCAACATTAGGTAGTAGAAGATCGTTCCCATGAATTGAATTAAGAAGCCGAAGAAGAGAGCTGCCAGCAATACGACGATAAGCATGCACCAATCGAACCAAGTCCAATCTTCGCTTTCGAAGTCACTGCCATCCAGTGCCCTTTGTTTGCGTGCCTCCCACGTCTCATCCGCTTTCAGTGAAGGGTGGAAGAGTCCCTTGTCGAACTCAAGCATGACAATCATACGGTTGTCGCTACTCAATTCACCGTCGACTGATGTCACGATACTGTTACCTTCGAAATTGATAGGTCCCTCATATCCAAAAGCCCATCGACGCGTGTTACCTTCAGACAGAAGGATAGTGTCCTCACCAGAGATTGTAATGCTGGCATTCTCGATGTCGCAATCCATATCTACGAAACAATGGTTAAAACCGTCGTTTGTGTCATAGCTCTTAATGAGATTTGTGATGACGTAGGAAACGACATATTGGTGTCTGCCATGATCGCCAAATCCCCAGCATATCTCCTCTCCGTTGTTTATTCCGCACTTTCCTGTCTTTTCCTCTCTACTGGCATCGAGGTTCCATGTGTCTAGAGTCTCGAAAGGCTGCAACCCCTCTTCACCGGGAATATATCCGCTAACCTTCAGATTCGTAATTGCCATTCCGGTCTGTGCGGTATGTTTGACATACCATTCCGTTTTGGCATCGTCTTCCAGTTCAATATCCCATTTCTCAACGATATACGCATATCCATTGCTTTGTAGGCGTACGTTGATATCAAGATTCTTAACAGTGCTGGCCAGACCTTGCAAAGCAGACAGTCCGACCAGCAGAAGTGTTAATATTAGTGATTTATTTCTTAAACGCTTCATCAAGATTTGGATATTCTTTTTTCTTATCGTCGTCTGCTTTGAGATATTCCTGTTCTGTGAAATGTAGTACAGAAGCAACAATTGAAGAAGGCCACTGTCTAACCATTCTGTTCATCTTAGTAGCAGTATCGTTATATGTCATACGAGACATACGAACGAGTTCCTCGTATCTGTTCACTCCGCCCATAGCCTCTTTGTAGAGGTCGGCAGCCTTGAGTTCAGGATAAGCCTCACCAATAGCAATGAGTCGTCCTACAATCTGATCCATAGCGCTCTGCTGTTCATTGATAGCAGCAGGTGTGTCCATCTTAGCGCCCATACGCTGCTGGATGACATCAATAAGAGTCTCAGACTCATGCTTAGAATACTGTACGGCAGTCTTTGCCAAAGCAAGCAAAGCATCCCAACGCGAATTCAGCTGTACTTCAATCTGGCTGAGTGCGTTCTTACACATTTCGTCACAATTGACCAACGCTCTCTGTGTGCTTACGAAATAAGCAAGTACAACGAGAACAATAATTCCGATTACTGTTAATTCCATGTTTATTGTCTATTAGTTTATAAATTCATTTATGTTATGCAGGTTCTTGAAAACGAAAAAGGGGAAAGTTGAAAGGTTTTTGTTCTCATTTTTTCTCGTTTATTCGTGTTCAAATCATTTTTCTGCGGATTCTATCGTCTTTTTATTTTAATTTTTCTACTTTTAATCGACTTCTGAAACTTAAATTAAATGTTTCTTTTTAACTAAAAAATCATATTTATAGTTTGTATTATTTTTAGTTTAGGAAGATGTCAATTCCGACGGCTAAATTACAACTTTTTTT